>CANSYK010000013.1 GCA_947651225.1 uncultured bacterium
TTTTAATGAATTACATACCAATTTTCGACAATACACAGTTAAATCTACAGTCTCTGGCAGTTCCAACGCCAGCATCTGCTGCAACTTTCTATAATAGCTATACAACAGAGGATGGACTTATTATTGAGGAAACATTGACTGTTTTTCCAGAGAAAGCTAATACAGGTATTTCTACATTTTCTACGGGAAAGAAAAAAACAGCTAAAAAAACACATAAAATTAAAAATTCTTCTGGAACCGTATTAGCTACTTATACTTTAACGGGAACTTTTACTTATGGTACAGGTGCTCCAGCGAAATGTGATTCAGCAAGTTATAGTACTAGCATCAGTGATTCTCATGGCAGTTTTATTGCAAATGCAGCTTATTCTTCTGGAAATCAGGCAATTGGAACATATACATTTAGATATGCTATATTTACTATCTCAAAGGATTATGTAGAAAGCCTTACAATTACCTGCTCTGTAAATGGTGATATTTCATAAGTGATTTATCTGTTACATGGCTAAAGGCATTTGCCTAATGCAACTATTTTCTGGCAAATGATTGGCTGAAACTAAAGCGTGTTTGAATTTGCTTTTTGCAAGATGTGCTTCTCACTTTGTGGGAGATTTGGAGTTTGCTGCCTTTTGCATAGAAAAGAATATATTGTAGAAAATTAAAAAGAGGAGTATAAGGAATCGGCCAATTGATAAAATGCATTATCAGCCCCTTATACTCCTATGTTGCTTTGATAGTTTCAGTAACAAAGGTTCCAACCTTCTAAAGCAGTAAATTCACACTACTATTCATTATCTTCCTTGAAAAACAGCGAGATATACAAACTATATAACAAACATTAGTCTATCAGTGCATTATCAACTATAAAACGAATATCTTTGACCTCTGATTCCATCTTCTGGTACACAGCTTCCTGCTCAGGATCATTTACATCCCACTGCACATCGCTTGCATAACAAAGAATATACGTTTTGTCTCTGGTAGAAAAAAGATAACGGTATCCAACAAAATCATATCCCTTCTCTTCATACTGCTCTGCTGTCATCACTTCTTCATAGCAAACAATATAAAACAAAACCCCGCCATCGAGTGGATCTGTACCGTCACTGACTGCCTCCCTGATTTGCTTATTGTAAACAACATAATTCTGGTCATTTTTCCCCACAGAATATTTTCCGCTCCAGCCATCCGGTAAAAGCATTGTCAGATTGATTTCTTCTAGAGTTACTGTTTCCTGTTTGGCAGGTACTTCCACCACAATCTCGCGCGCAAAGGCAAATGCCCCAACACTAAAACTGCTAACCATAAGAACAACGGCTGCCGCAACTGCGGCAAAGCCTTTCAACCTTTTTTTTCGATGCTGCTGCCTATAATTAGGAAGCTGTTCTGCCTGCCAGACAAGTCTTTCATCAATATTTCCAATATGCTCGGTAAACTGTTTTTTATTCATACCTCAATCCCCTCCCCCTCCAAATATTTTTTCAACTTTTGGCGCATTCCATATAACATAGACTTCACCTTGCTCTGACTAAACCCTGTGCGCATACAAATACTTTCAATCGAGTCGAAATACCAATACCGCCTGATAAAAACATTTCGTTTTTCATCACTCTGCTTCCAGAGAAATTGATTAATTGCATATTCTATATGCTTCCGTTCCATTTCCGATTCAACATTGTCTGTGCCAGATACACATTCCCCCAACTCCTCCAATGAAGAAACGGCAGAATGGTTTCGTTTTGCAGCAGAAATGTATTCATATTTCTTTAATGCCAGATTTCTTGTAATCTTACTGACAAATGCAGAAAATCTCTCTGGACGCTGTGTTGGAATTGCATTCCATACAGCAAGCCATGTATCATTCACACACTCTTCACTGTCTTCATAATTGGAAAGAATATTATTCGCAATATAAGCACATAACTTCCCATATTTTGAAGACGTTTCCTTAATTGCACCCTCATCCCTCTCCCAGTATAGCTTTATAATTTCTTTGTCGTCCACATAAAATTCCCCCTCTTATCAGGGACTGTTAATTGCTTCATTGCCAGCCCCTTAGTTTGTGAAAGCTGCTTTCACTATATAAGTACGGTTTTTCCCCCATAGGTTGCAATAAATGGCAAAATCTTTCCCTGCAGATCCTAAACAATTTACAGGTACTTAATAACCTCATCCACTACATCCTTAAAATGTTCATCCATAAAGCCATATTGCATTTCCTTATAATTCCATGCTGCCCTTCCAATTCCATAATATTCAAATGCCTGATGAATCGTCTGATACCATTTTAGTGCTTCTACTGCAGGTACACGGTTAATCACTCCATATTCCCCACAATAAAGTGTTGTATTTCTTTCCTCTGCTATCTGTACTGGTTCTGCAAAAAGAGCCAGAAAAAATTCTTTGCCAAACATCTCTTCCATACACCCAAGCTTTGGAAAAACCTCTTCCTGATCTGGAAGCACACGCTTTACTGTCTCATAATATTCTTCATATGTATGGGAAAACCCAAAACGAAAATCCTCCGGCATATCTTTCACCCATGTTGCTCCCTGATGTGTAAAAAGCAAAGGATCATAACAGTGGAAATTATATACAATAAAGTCATCCTGTGGAGGTGCAAGTGCTTTTACTGCTGTGATACTGTTATTCCAATACCCACCAACTAAAATATAAATATCCGGGACAATACGGCGAATCCGGCGAATACAAGTATCAGCAATTCTATTCCATCTGTCACATAATTTTTCATCTGTTATTTCATTTAATATTTCAAATGCCAGCCCATCCTTATAACCACCAAAACGTCTTGCAAATTCCTCCCAAAGGCGGTAAAAACGTTCCTGACAAAGCTCTTCCTCAAAAAAACCTGTTTCCTGCTCATCTGCATCAAATGAATACCCTGCTGTCTTATGCAAATCCAATATCATATTCAAATGAAATTCCCTGCACCAGCCAATGACACGCTGAATATACCCAAAACCCTCTTCCTTATATGTCCCATCCTCTTCCTCTACCAGATTATAATCCACTGGAACACGCACATGGTCCAGCCCCCATCCGGCTATTCTTTCTATATCTGCTCTTGTAATAAACGTTTCATAACGTTCTCTTGTATGATCACACTGAGAAAACCAGCCTCCAAGATTCATTCCTCTTTCATAACCTGCCCATTTTTTCATAATCACTTTACTCCTTTATCGTTAAATCTTTCCTATTCAATACATAAACGCACTGCCACTTTTACCACAATTTCATATAAAGTAACAGATTGAACGGAATTTTTATATTATATTTCAGATATTTATACCATAATCAGACTTTAATGGCAATATTTCATTCTGCCAGACTTGATCCATCCAACCTCTGCCAAACAAAATATATAAATCACTACAGCAATGATTTTTGACAGTTTCCCATGAGTTTAGTACAATAAATCACATATTGCAACTTAGAGCGTGTTTGAAACTATATGGAGGAGAATGATGAAAATTTTATTAATAGAAGATGACCGGGAAATCAGTGAAATGCTAACAAACTTCCTTGCGACAGAGCATTTTGAAATAGTAACTGCCTTTGACGGAAAAAGCGCCTGCAAAAAATTTTTTTCGGATACATACAGCCTGATCCTGCTTGACCTGATGATACCTGAAATAAGCGGAATAGAAGTTATGAAAACCATACGGGAAAACAGCACTGTACCAATTATTATTATTTCTGCAAAGGATTCAGATTCTGACAAAACATTAGGGCTGGGTCTGGGAGCTGATGATTATATAACAAAACCATTTTCCGTTACCGAAGTGTTAGCAAGAATTAAAGCGAACATCAGAAGAACTACGCAATATGCGGCAAATAATGTAATGGAAAAAAGCACATATACAATGGGAAACCTTACCATCAATACAAATGATTATTCTGTAATGAAAAATGGAGAGAAGCTTGAATTAACAGCAAAAGAATTTGAAATTTTAAAGCTCCTTATCAAAAACCCAAACAAGGTTTATACGAAAGAACAGATTTATTCTACCATATGGAACGATGTATATTTTGGTGATGAGAATGCCGTCAATGTTCATATCAGCAGATTGCGGAGCAAAATAGAAGATAACCCACATAACCCACAATATATCGTTACCGTTTGGGGAATCGGTTATAAAGCGAGGGATATCGAATGAGTGATAAAACTATTCTATTTTTATTAACAGGGATTATTACACTGCTGACAGGTATTGTTTTCTATCAGCGGTTTATTTTTACAAAAGGAATACAGACGCATTTAGAAAATATCAGCAAGGATCTGGAAAATATTTAAAAAAATGACAGCGATGAAAAAATCATGATATTTACTGATCATAAAACACTGATGCATTTAAGCGGTCAAATGAACCGGCTTTTGTTAGACCGGCAAAAAATAAAAACGGACTTTAAAAGGCAGGAAATATCTTCCAAAAAAATGCTTGCTAATATTTCCCATGATATAAAAACACCCATGACAGTTATATTAGGATTGCCTACAAAAACAAAACAATGAACCTGATGTTTTCCTATCCTGTCAAGAGACAGAAAATTTTGGCATCGCAGATGATAGCAGTCTGGCTTTTCAATTTTGCCGCACTTACCCTGACAAAACTGCTTTTGTACACCTGTATCTATATAGGCGCACAAAATAATACATCCTCCTTTGTAATTGATTTTGATCTGGGAAGCCCAAACTTCTATGTGCAGCTTCTGGCAAAATCCGTCACTGTTGTAAGCATGGGCTTTATTGCATTGTTTGCCGGATTAACTATGAAATCATCGAAAGCAACGATTATCACCTCCTTTTTGCTTATTTTTCTTACACAGGCAAATATAGGCGATTTTTCACTGGCTGGCAATGCTGTCTTTCCTGCCATTTTAATGATAATATCCCTGGCATTTGCTATTCTATCTGTCTGTAATGCAGAGACAAAGGATTTGATGTAACTTTTTATTCCTGCGAAGCAGCAAGCCAGGTGGGCATGCCTGCATGTCCACCTGGCTTGCTGCTTCGCAGGAATAAAAAGTTGACAAAAAGATATTGGAAACTTCCAGAAAATGCATTATAATAATAGGTACTGTATATTTTCGCAATATACAGACAACTTGTAATACGCAATTTTCAAACATATTTCTGGAAACAGAAACCAACAATAATAAGAACGGAGATTAATTTGTGATAAAACGATATTTTGTAAGAACACGCTCATTGGAAGAAGGTATGCGAATAGACCAGACCATCAAAGACAGAATGGATCGGGTATTAATTGCCCGTGGCACTATACTGGATTCCTATCTGATTGAATCACTGCGCAAACTTGAGATTGGGGGCATCTATGTTAGTGAGGGAGAAGAAGATCCAGAACCGGAAGAAAAAGCAATCGAGAAACCAATCCCCGCTGCCGCCAAAAATAATATTTCAAAACACCGAGCACCAGACCCCTCCAAGGTAAAACTGACGGAAAGTGTGAAAAAGAGAGTTTCTGAGGGAATCCAGTATTTATACAATAATTCTGATTCTGAAAAATTTACTAATACGACCAATAATATTACGAACAATCTAATGAAGGCAATCCAGGACAATGATGCGATTGCCGTTGATATTAATGCCTTGAAAACCAGTGATGAATATACTTTTAAGCACAGCGTCGATGTTGCGACAATGTCCATGATAATTGCCAAAAAACAGGGATTAAAGCAGACAGATATTTATAATATTGGTATTGCGGGGCTTCTCCACGATATGGGAAAATCCAAAATTCCGCTAGAAATTCTGAATAAACCCGGCCGCCTGAATGATGACGAATTTGCAATTATGAAAAAACATTCTATCTTTGGATATGAAATATTAAAAGAAAAAAATGAGTTTTCAACTGCAATTTCCTTTGCGGTATTACAGCACCATGAAAAGATGAATGGAAAGGGGTATCCTTTGGGCGTTACTTCTGAAAAAATCTCTCCCTATGCAAAAATCCTGTCTGTAGCAGATGTTTATGATGCTCTTGTAACAGAACGCCCCTACAAAAAATCATTCTCCCAGCGCACTGCTGTCGAAATGATTATGTCTATGACGGAAGAATTAGATATTACTGCTATGAAAAGCTTTTTGGGCAGTGTCATTCTCTATCCGGTAGACTCTGATGTACTGTTAAGCACTGGCGAGGAAGCCCGTGTCGTAAAAAATAATCCTGATTCGGTCCTTCGTCCAGTTGTTGTTGGGCTGACAACCGGACAGGTATATGATTTGGCAAATGATTTGAAATGTGCCAATATTGTTATTCAATAACTGTTATAACGAATCCTGTTTTTTACTTTTTCCAGGATTTAAGGATTATTTAATATTTCCTTTGTTATACTGCCATTATAACAAAGGAAAGGAGCAAAACAATGGTTCTGCAAATTCTAAAAAAAGATTTACGGCGAAAAAGAACAATGAATGTTATTCTTTTGATTTTCATTATTCTCGCCGCCACATTCATTGCAAGCAGTGTAAATAATATGTTATCTGTTACCACCGCTTTAGACAGCTTTTTTGAAAAAGCGGAGGTACCGGATTACTGGTTTTGCACAACAAACAAAGAGGAAACCGAACAATTTGAGCATTTTGCAAAGAAATATCAATACGATTTCCTACAACAGGAATTACTTCAGATTGATCCAAATAACATAAAAGTCAGCACAGAAAAGGGGAAAAATCCGAAAATCGCATATTCCAACACGATCTGCGTATCGCAGATTGCGACTTCCACAAAACTCTTTGACAAAAACGACAGGGAAATAACCACTGTCAATGAAGGTGAAATCTATTTGACAGGAGAAGTATTTTACAATTCCCAAGACCACCTTAAAATCGGCGATACAATTACGATTTCCGACCATGGAAAAACAAAAACGTTCCACATAAAAGGGTGTATGAAGGATGCTATGTTTGGTTCTTCTATGATCGGAATGACCCGATTTCTAATCAGCAAAGAAGATTATGAATTTTTTGACGATGGCAAGACAAGTAAATTCTACTCCACACTAGTCTATACAAATGACATCAAGTATATGGATCGCTTTAATAAACTTGAACTGAATATGATTTTTAGTACCGACTATGATGAAATGAAAATCATGTATATTATGGATATGATTTACGCAGCCGTAATGCTCATTGTTAGTATATGCCTGATTCTGATCTCTATGGTAATTCTCCGCTTTACCATTCAATTTACAATGAGTGAAGAATTTCGGGAAATTGGGGTAATGAAGGCTATTGGAATCAAAAACCAGAAAATTCGCAGGATTTATATTACAAAATATTTCGCAATTTCATTAATTGGGGGACTAACAGGCTTTTTTCTGAGTATTCCTTTTGGAACTCTTCTGCTGGGAAACCTTTCACAAAATATGATACTGCCTGGCAGAAAAAACTACCTTTTAAATCTCGTATGTGCATTTTTAGTAGTAGCAATTGTACTATTGTTCTGCTATCTCTGTACTGGAAAAATCAGGCATTTTTCTCCAATAGATGCTATCCGAAACGGTGAAAATGGCGAACGCTATTCCAGAAAAGGGTTCATCCATCTAAACAAAACAAAGATCCCTCCTATCCCGTTTCTGGCATGTAATGACATTTTAAGCAATACCAGAAGATTTGCCTCTATGCTGATTATATTTACTTTAGGAATTTTGCTGATTATCATTCCGATTAATACCATTAACACACTCAAATCTGATCAGCTTCTTTCATGGTTCAGCATGGCAAAATGTGACCATGTTATCAGCAAAGAGCAAATCTTTAATGCAAACAGTAAGAACCGTTCTCTGGTAGAAGATACGTTACATGACATTCAGACAAAAATTTCTGAAAAAGGAGTACAGGCAGATATTTTCCAGGAAATAATGTTTCGCATGAATGTCTCTTATAAAGATAAAAAAATGTCCTCCCTCGCCTTCCAGGGTGCAGGAACTGTTACCACCGATATGTACTCTTACCTGGAAGGAACCGCACCTCAAAACAAGAATGAAGTGGGGATTTCCCATATTGTAGCAAAAACGATTGCTGCCAATATCGGAGATACCATTACGATCCGAAATGGTGAAACAGAACGGCAGTATATTGTCACAGCAATTTTTCAGACAATGAACAACATGGGGGAAGGAATCCGTTTTTCTGAAAAGGAAGATCTTGATTACTCTTATGCAGGTGGAAGCTTTGGAATACAACTAAAATATTCTGACCAGCCAGGCAAGAAAGAATTGGAAAACAGAAAGGAATTGTTAAAAAAACTTTTCCCAGATGCAAAAATCTTTACACCCGGAGAATATATCGGCCATATGATTGGTGGTGATGTTATCACAAAAGTCCAGGATATCAAATATCTGATTCTTATTGTAATACTCTGCATTAATTGCCTTGTAACTGTACTGATGGTAAAGAGTTTTATTACAAAAGAAAAGGGAGAAATTGCTATTTTAAAAACAGTGGGATTTCAAAATAAATCCCTTATTATCTGGCAGGCACTGCGAATCGGAATCATACTCTTTCTCTCCACCATCCTTGCAACACTACTGTCCACCCCACTCTCCCATCTTTCCATTGGACCAATTTTCCAGACAATGGGAGCACAGAATATTACTTTTGAAATCGTGCCTTTAGAGGTCTATGTGTTATATCCAGCCATTGTACTCTTTGTGACTGTTCTGGCAGGAACACTGACTGCAACGCAAATACGGAAAATTTCTACCTCGGAAACTTCAAAAGCAGAATAAGCAATAACAGGATACCAAATGGTATCTTACTACAACACAAAAAACAGAATCGAAAATCAAAAAAGCAAAACTGTGTGATACAAAAAAATTTGTAAGAAAGGATATTATATGAATACTATATTAGAAACAAAAAATTTATGTAAAACATACATTATCAACAAACGCCAGAACAATGTGCTCAAAAATGTGAACTTTTCTATTGCAGAAGGAGAAATGGTCGCCGTCATGGGACCTTCTGGCTCTGGAAAATCAACGTTATTATATTCCGTATCAGGAATGGATAAAATCACTGCTGGAGAAGTAATCTTTCGTGGCAATAATCTTTCTGGTTTATCTGCAAAAGAACTTGCCGACTTACGGCTTGATGAAATGGGATTTATTTTCCAGCAGATGTATATGCTCAAAAACCTCTCAGTACTGGATAATATTATTCTTCCAGCATGCCAGTCAAAAAAGAATACTGCCAGCCGAAAAGAAAAAGTGCAGTCCGGGCAGGATTTAATGCGAAAACTCGACATTATTGACATCGCAGATAATGATATTAATGAAGTTTCCGGCGGACAGCTCCAAAGAGCCTGTATCTGCAGAAGCATGATTAACCACCCGAAGATTATTTTTGCCGATGAGCCAACTGGGGCGCTAAATCGTACTTCCTCAGAAGATGTTATGGAAGAACTGACAAAAATCAACAAAGATGGCACTACGATTATGCTTGTTACCCATGATGTAAAGGTTGCCGCAAAATGCACACGAGTTCTTTATATTGTTGATGGAAACATCAAAGGGGAGTATAATTTAGACAAGTACAACTCCTCCTCAGAGCTTCGGGAGAGGGAACGCTCACTAAACAACTGGCTGATGGAAATGGGATGGTAATTATGATGGATATTCTGGTAGTCGAAGATAATAAGGAATTAGCAACTCTTTTATGTGATTTTCTCCGTGCGGAAAATTATGTTGTAAGCCTTGCCGAAACTGGTGAAAAGGCACTTCTTTTATATGAACAATATGGTGCAAAGCTTATCGTTCTTGATATTATGCTTCCTGGGATGGATGGATTTGCTGTCTGCAAAAAAATCTGCGAGCTTGGCAATACTCCCATTATCATTGTCAGCGCAAAAACAGAAAAAGACGATAAATTAAACGGGCTTCTTCTTGGTGCGGATGACTATATCGAAAAACCTTATGATATTGATATTATGCTTGCAAAAATCAAGGGAATATTTAAACGGCAATATTCCCTTGATGAAATTACAGATGGAAACCTGAAACTCAATAAAGTCACCCGAACCGCATACAAAGAAAACAAACCGCTGGAACTGACCGCAAAGGAATTTGACCTGCTCTTGCTATTCCTGGAAAATAAAGGCAAGGTATTAAAAAAAGATTTCATTTTCCGGCAAATCTGGGGCTCTGACAGCTTTTCAGAGCCTCAGACTTTAACCGTACACATCAAGTGGCTTCGGCAAAAAATAGAAGAAGAACCGAAAAATCCAAAGCGGATTTTAACAGTCTGGGGAGTGGGGTATCAATTTCAATGAAAAGTTTTTACAAATTTTATACAATAGCAATTGCAGGTATTGTCCTGATTTTTGTTGCTGCAAATCTTTTTCTTGCCAGAACAGAAAAAACAGAAACCAGACGGTATTATCGGGTGGAAGTAAACCGCATTGTAAATGAAATAAAGCGAAACGGCGTAGAAAATGTCAACCTTTCTGATTACCGTTATATCACCCATATTGAAACATTTTATGAGAATGGTTCCCTAGTTTCCTCGTCAGAAAATCATCAGAAAAATAATGCTTTAGAAGAGAGAAAGAAAACATTTTATGAAGGTACTGACAGTGATTATATCATTCGAGAAATTAATGGAATATTTTATCGGTTTGATTACCTAACCTCAACTGACAAAAAACTTAATACCGTGACAACCGTTGTAAATTTTATTCTGGCTGCAATGTCGCTAATGATTTTATCCATTTTGACTTATGTCTGGTACAAAATCTTAAAACCCTTTCATTCCCTGCGTGAAGTTCCCTATGAGCTTTCCCGTGGAAACCTGACAATTCCTGTTAAGGAAAGCAAAAGCCGTTTTTTTGGAAAATTCGTCTGGGGTATTAATATGCTTCGGGAAAATATAGAACAGCAGAAACAGCGCGAACTTGCACTAATACATGATAAAAAAACACTGGTGCTATCTATTTCCCATGATATTAAAACCCCCCTTTCTGCGATTAAACTATATTCACAGGCACTTTCCAAAGAGCTTTACAAAGACCCTGCCAAAAAGATTGAAATTGCTGAAAGTATCAATGAAAAAACAAATGAAATAGAAAAATTTATCTCACAAATTATCAAAGCCTCCAATGAGGATTTTTTAAATCTTGAAGTACAGAAAGGAGAATTTTATCTGTCAGAACTAATTCATAAAATCACCCAGTACTATACAGAAAAATTGGAGTTGATCCGAATTGCTTTCTCTATTGACCACTATTCGGATTGTATTCTGAAAGGTGACCTTGACAGAAGCATTGAAGTATTGCAAAATATCATAGAAAATGCTGTAAAGTACGGAGATGGGCACAATATCAGCCTTGCATTTTCTGAGGAAAATGATTGCCAGCTTATTACAGCAAAAAACAGCGGCTGTACTCTGTCTGAAACAGAGCTTCCACACATTTTTGACAGTTTCTGGCGTGGTTCTAACACAGGCAACAATGCCGGAAGCGGTCTTGGACTTGCCATCTGCCGCCAGCTTATGTACAAAATGAATGGTGATATTTTCGCTGAAATTCAGGATAACATGATGTGTGTCACTCTTGTTTTTGGAAAGGCAGGCGGATAAACTTCTGATGATATTAGAGCGTGTTTGAAAATAACTTATTAGCAGTTCCTTAATATTAATATTTCCTTAATACTTTCTCAAATAAAATTATTTATTATAATATTATAAACCTATGCGCTTAAAACAGTAATCAGGGTTACATAAGAACTTATCAACAGCTTCAAGAAAGGGATTTCGAAACTATGAATGATAAAATTTTAGTCGTTGATGATGAACAGGAAATTGCTGACCTGGTCGCAATTTATTTGGAAAATGAAGGTTTTACGGTATATAAATTTTATAACCCCACAGAAGCCTTGAACTGTATTCAGACGGAAACGTTAGACCTTGCTGTTATTGATGTTATGATGCCAGAGATTGATGGCTTTACCCTTTGCCGAAAAATTCGGGAAATGCATCAGTATCCCATTATCATGCTGACTGCCAAAGGAGAAGAGATTGACAAAATAAATGGGCTTACTTTAGGGGCTGACGACTATATCACAAAACCTTTCCTGCCTTTGGAACTGGTTGCCCGTGTGAAAGCACAGCTTCGCAGATATAAACGTTATAATACAAGCCAGGAACAGGCAGCAGATGAAGATATTCTTATTCATTCTGGCCTGGTGCTGAACATTAAAACGCATGAATGTACGCTGAATGAAAAACCACTTTCCCTTACGCCAACAGAATTTTCCATTTTACAGATTCTTTGTCAGCAAAAGGGACAGGTCATCAGTTCCGAAGAATTATTTCATCAGATATGGAAGGACGAATATTATACAAAAAATAATACGATTACTGTCCATATCCGCCATCTGCGAGAAAAAATGGGAGATTCTTTTGAAAACCCAAAATATATAAAAACAGTCTGGGGGGTGGGATATAAAATTGAAAATTAAATTACAGAAACTTGGCATCTTGTTATTTGTTACATTTCTTGGGATGGTTGTATGTTACACAGCGTTAAATTTTTTTGACATTACTTTAAATGGAGTCTTTCTTGACTGGTTCGACAGACACTTTATGTACAAGTATGAAGTTCTAAATGCTTCGGGCGATATGGTATCTGCCCATGATATTAACTGGGGAAAATTAAAATCATCCTTTCTTATTGTTTCATTTTTTTTAATTGAAGCCTGGGTTGTTACTGCTTTTCTGACCGCACAGATTTCTGCCAGAAAAGCTTCCAAAAAAGCGCTTACAGAAGCAGAAAAAAAAATCCATGAATATATGACAAAAGATGCAGATGTAGAGGAAATTTTCCCAGACAACTATAAAGATATCGCCACCCAAATGCTGGCAATCAAGACAAATATGCTTCGAAACGAACAGACACTTCGGGAAGAAGCCCTTCGAAAAAACGATTTGATTACCTATCTTGCGCATGACTTAAAAACTCCGCTCACTTCCATTATTGGTTACCTGAGCCTGTTAGATGAAATACCGGAAATGCCGGAAAAACAGCGCAAAAAATATACTAAAATCACATTGGATAAAGCGCAGCGCTTAGAAAAACTGATTAATGAATTTTTTGAAATCACACACTATAACCTGCAGCAGATTTCCCTTGAAAAGGAAACGGTTGACCTTTCCTATATGCTTTTTCAAATGGCAGATGAATTTTATCCAATCCTTCAGGCACATGGCAATACTGCAAAACTGGAGATAGACGAAAACCTTACGGTTTTGGCCGATCCGATTGAGCTGGCACGTGTATTCAATAATATTTTAAAAAATGCGGTGGCTTACAGCTCCCCTGATACACCAATTAAAATACAGGCAAAAAAGGAAGAACATCATGTACAGATTTGTTTTTCCAATGAAGGAAAAACAATTCCAAAGCAAAAGCTGGATTCTATCTTTGAAAAATTTTTCCGTCTGGACGATGCACGGGCAACCAATACCGGCGGTGCCGGACTGGGACTTGCCATCGCAAAGGAAATTGTCACTTTGCATAATGGTACGATTTCCGCTTCCAGTGAAAATGGCATCACTGCATTTTTAATAACGCTTCCTGATTAAAAACTATCATTCAATAACTGGATAAAGACTTCACACCTTAGATAATTGTTATTTAGTTACCTACCTGATGACAATGTATCATCTATTATTTTAATATAAATTTTTATTTGCTCTATTAGCTTTTCATCATCTGTCATTTTTAGAAGTTGCTCATAATTTGACTTCTGGCTTCTAAACAGATACTGAAATTCTAATTGATTCATATAATCATCTCCCATAATATAATCGCCTTTTCAAGCGATACTATACCATAGTGTAAAGCCTTTATTCAGTTATCAATGTTAAGGATTTTTCTATGATTACATACATTTTATTATCTTACTATGGATAATGCAAGCAAATTATTACTATTTGCGGCTATTCTAAATATTAATAATTTCTTAGGAATCAAATAGGTATTTATTAAAACATTACCTCCTCGTACATGATATTGTGTTATTGTTCCATTTCAAACAATATAAGAAACTGCACTTATACAATCGGTTTCTTATTATATCACAAACGGGGGTATTAAAATGAATAAAAATAAAAACAAAAACAGACAAAACACATATTTTTCTCTGCTTACAAAAATTACCGTTACACTTTTCTTATGCTGTGCCTTTCTTATCGGAAAACTTGGATTCCAGTTATTGGGCACGCTGCCGGATTCTGGTCAATCTGATTTAGGTAATGTCTTTTCCCAGACTTCACAGGCAAAAAATTCACAGCCAGAAGCTTCTGCCAGCATATCACCGGAAACAGACTGGGAATTAATTTTGGTCAACCGTTCCAATCCTATCCCAAAGGGTTATGATGTCAAACTGACACAGCTAAGAAATAATCAGTCTGTTGACAGCCGGATTTATCCTTCTTTACAGAAAATGTTTGACGATATGAGAGCGGCTGGACTGACACCAGTAATTTCTTCCTCTTACCGCACTGCGGAAAAACAACAGTCCCTTTTAGACGAGAAAATTGCTGATTATCAAAAAGAAGGTCATTCCGATAAAGAGGCTGAAAAGCTCGCCAAAGCGTGGGTTGCCGTTCCCGGAACCAGCGAGCACCAGCTTGGTATGGCTGTAGACATTACCTCAACAGACCGTAATTCACAAAATCCTTCTATTATCTGGGAATGGCTTATGAAAAACAGTTATAAATATGGGTTTATTCTTCGCTATCCAGAAGACAAAGAAGAAATCACTAATACGATCTATGAACCATGGCATTATCGCTATGTTGGCAAAACTGCAGCAAAAGAAATCTATGAACGACAGATTTGTCTTGAAGAATACTTGCAATAGCATCTTATATAATAGTAACTGGAAAGGAGCTGTCAGCCAATAACTCCACAGCAAATGGTGGATTGTTGACTGACAGCTCCTTACCCTGCAAACTGGCTCATATAAAGATTGGTATAAAATCCTTTCTTTGCCAACAGCTCGCTATGGCTGCCCTGCTCAATAATCTGTCCGTCTTTCATTACCAGAATAATATCTGCACTCTGAATCGTGGACAGGCGGTGTGCCACAATAAAACTGGTTCTGCCTTCCATCAGCTTTTGGAAGGCACTCTGAATCTGCATCTCTGTACGGGTATCAATAGATGAGGTTGCCTCATCCAATATCAGAATAGATGGTTTGCAGAGAATCACACGTGCAATACAAAGAAGCTGCCGCTGTCCCTGGGAAAGATTTTCTCCATTTTCTTTTACAATGGTGTCATATCCTTTTGGAAGACGTTTGATAAAGCTATGGGCATGGGAAAGCTTTGCCGCTTCCATCGCCTCTTCCCTTGTCGCACCTTTTCTTCCAAATAAAATATTTTCCAAAACGGTTCCATCTTTTAGCCAGGTTTCCTGAAGCACCATACCATACTGACTCCGAAGATTTTCTCTGGAAAGGCTGCGAATATCCTTTCCATCCATCTTAATTGCCCCTTTATCCACATCATAAAAGCGCATAATCAGATTGATAATTGTGGTTTTCCCACAGCCTGTCGGCCCAACAATTGCTACACGCTGTCCGGGCTTTACAGACAGGTTCAGGTTCTGAATCAATGGTTTATCAGGGACATAGGAAAAATCAACATGTTCTATTTCCATAGCGCCTGATGCATTTTCTATCTTTTCTTCTGCCATGCCGTTATTCGTTTCTTCTTGTTCTTCTATCAATTCAAATACTCTGCCTGCACAGGTAATTGCATTCTGCAATTCCGTTATCACGCCGGAAATTTCATTGAAAGGTTTCGTATATTGATTAGCATAGCTTAAAAAGCAGGAAAGTGTTCCGACACTCAGTCTGCCATGAATGGCAAAAAATGCTCCTGAAATTCCAACGCCTGCATAGACCAGATTGTTGACAAAGCGGGTTGCCGGATTGGTAATAGAGGAAAAAAAGGTTGCACGCAGAGAATAACCTTCCAGACGCTTATTGACTTCATCAAAACGTTTCAACGCTTTCTTTTCATGCCCATATGCCTGCACCACCTGCTGATTTCCAATCATTTCATCAATCAGCCCAGTCTGCTCTCCTCTGGCTTCTGATTGTTTCTGAAACATTACATGTGTTTTCTTTGCAATAAATGCCGCCACAAAGAAAGATAGCGGTGTTACCAGAACAACCACCAGAGTAATCCAAACATTCATACGAAGCATAAAAATAAGTGTTCCCAAAATTGTCAGAATTCCTGTAAACGCCTGGGTAAATCCCATCAAAAGGCCATCGGCAAACTGGTCGACATCGGCAATGATCCTGCTGACCAAATCTCCGGACGAATGTACATCCAGATATTTTAATGGAAGCTTTTGCAGCTTATGAAAGGCATCCCGGCGGATATCACGCACCACCAGATAGGTAATCCTGTTATTTGCCACATTCATCAGCCATTGGGCAATTCCTGTTATCATAATAATCACTGCCATTTTTACTAACAGTTCCTTTAATACCACAAAGTCCACCCTGCCTTCTTCTACCATCACATCTACGGCATACCCAGTCAGTATAGGAAGATACAGTGTAAATACAACACTTACAGCCGCACAGAGAAGCGAGCCAAGAATCAGCCACCAATAATGTCTGATATACAATAAAATTTTCCGAATAGTCTCTTTCTGATTTTTCATTATTATCCCCCGCCTTTCTTAATTTTGAATACTCTTCTCATTTTCTTCCTGGTACTGGGACTGGTGAATCTCTCTATATACCTGACAGTTTTCTAATAATTCCTCATGTGTTCCCATACCAATTACTTTTCCATCTTCTAAAACAATAATTTTGTCTGCATGACGGATAGACGAAGTGCGCTGTGATACCATGAAAACCGTAGGCGAATATGACAGACTTTTTAAACCGCCCCGAAGCTTTGCATCTGTCGCATAATCTAACGCTGAAGTGCTGTCATCAAAAATCAGGATTTCCGGTTTGCGAACCAGCGCCCTCGCAATGGTAAGACGCTGTCTCTGCCCTCCTGAAAGATTTCTGCCCCCTTGTTCTACAAAAGACTGAATTCCATTCTCCTTCTTTTCCACAAATTCCAGAGACTGGGAAAGTTCCAATGCTTCCTGCAGCTCCTCCTCCGAGGCATTCTCATTGCCCCAGAGCAGATTTTCACGGATTGTTCCCTTAAATAAAACGGCTTTCTGCATTACAATTCCCACTTTATTTCGAAGCTCTTCCAAGTCATAAGAACGGACATCCTTTCCATCCACTTTTACAAATCCCTCTGTCACATCATAAAAGCGCGGAATCAGATGGACAAGCGTACTTTTGCCAGAGCCGGTTCCTCCGATAATTCCAATCGTCTGCCCTTTATCTGCTGTAAAGGTAATTTTTTCTACCGAAGGTTCCAATGCCCCCTGGTAACACATGGAAACATTCTCAAAGATTACCTGCCCCTTTATCCTGTTTTCCCTTCTATCTTCTTCCTGCCCTGCCATCTCCAGGGAAGAATGAATTTCCATCACACTCTCAATCCGGTTTGCACAGGCAAGCGCCTTATTGGATAATACAATAGTATTTGCTAATTTTACTAACTCTACTAAAATCTGGGACAGGTAATTAATCAGCGCAATAATCTGTCCCTGTGAAAGAGTACCCGCATCAATTCTCACGCCGCCAATCCACAAAAGGGCGACAAGCGCCATATTAATCATAACATAAGTAACCGGATTGGTCAGAGCAGAAATTTTTCCAACAAAAAGCTGCGCCTTTGCCAGAAAATCATTTTCTACACAAAACTCTTCCTCTTCTTCCTCTTCTCTGTGAAATGCACGAATCACACGGACGCCCGTCAGATTTTCACGGGTACTTCCAAGCACCTTATCAAGCGCCCCCTGCACCCTTTTATACAATGGCATGCTAACAACCATAATGCCAAAAATTACCAGGGCAAGCAGCGGAATAACAACCACAAATACAAGCGCCGCCTTTATATCATAAAAAAAGGCACAAATCATTGCTCCAAATACAATAAACGGCGAGCGTAGAAACAGGCGGAGCGCCATATTTACTCCTGACTGCACCTGATTAATATCGCTTGTCATTCTTGTAATCAAGGTGGAAGTCCCAACCTGGTCAATTTCTGCAAATGACAATGACTCAATATGTTCAAACAACGCATGGCGCAGCCTTGCCGCAAATCCCACTGCCGCTTTCGCCGCAAAATATTGCGCTGTAATCGAACACGTCAATCCGACAATTGCCAGTAAAATCAAAATCCCACCATATCGGATAATATAATCCCTGTCCTGATTGGCAATTCCACAATCAATAATTGCGGCCGTTACCATCGGAACTGTCAGATCAAACCCTGCTTCTAACAATTTAAAAAGCGGACCCAGGATACACTCCTTTTCATATCCTTTCATATAAACCAGTAATTTTTTCATAATTCCATTTCCTACCTATCTTTTTCACCAAAATTCCGTTCATTACATCCGACTTCAAAAAATATACCCGAATCTTATGCGCCAGTCCAACCATTCCGGTTTTTTCCAAAATCGCTGCCGACAATAACGAACAATAACCATATTTTACCATACCTTGCCTATTTATGTATAATAGAATTTGCCAACTGACGCATTTTTATTTATAATAGTTGTTACAATTCACAATATATCATAGAAATGAGGTCACATATGAGCCAATATGAACTGATTGCCCCATGTCATTTCGGTCTGGAGGCAGTTTTAAAAAAAGAAATCCTGCGTCTGGGATACGAGATTGTAAAAGTGGAAGATGGAAAAATCACCTTTTCTGGAGACAGCGATGCCATCTGCCGCTCTAATATTTTTTTAAGGACAACAGAGCGTGTTCTGCTAAAAGCAGGAAGTTTCCGTGCAACAACTTTCGATGAACTGTTTGAGGGCACAAAAGCCATTCCCTGGGAGCAATATATCCCAAAAAACGGAAAATTCTGGGTGACAAAAGCAACATCCATTAAAAGCAATCTGTTTAGTCCTTCTGATATTCAGTCAATTATGAAAAAAGCTATGGTAGAACGCATGAAGGAAAAGTACAAGGTAAACTGGTTTCCAGAAAATGGCGCCGACTATCCAGTACGTGTAACGATTATGAAGGACGAAGTTGTGATTGGATTAGATACCTCTGGCGATTCCCTTCATAAACGTGGCTACCGACAGGCGACCGTTAAAGCACCAATTACGGAAACCCTTGCCGCTGCCCTGATTTTACTGACACCCTGGAACCACAACCGAATTCTGGTTGACCCATTTTGCGGAAGCGGCACTTTCCCGATTGAAGCCGCAATGATTGGCTCCAATATTGCGCCTGGCATGAACCGTTCTTTTACATCCGAAAACTGGACACATCTGATTCCAAAAAAGCAGTGGTATGACGCTGTAAATGAAGCAGAAGACGCTATTCTTCGGAACTGCGATATGGATATTCAGGGCTATGATATCAGCCATGATGCTATAAAAGCTGCTATAGAAAACGCAAGGAGAGCTGATGTGGAGAACCTCGTTCACTTCCAGCAGCGTCCAGTAAAAGATTTAAGCCATCGCAAAAAATATGGCTTTATTATTACAAATCCTCCTTATGGAGAACGATTGGACAGGCCAGAAGAAATGCCAGAACTCTACCGTGAAATCGGAGAAGCCTGGCGAAAGCTTGATGACTGGTCCATGTATCTGATTACTGCTTATGAAGATGCTCAGCGTTATATTGGAAAAAAGGCAGATAAAAACCGTAAGATTTATAATGGAATGATGAAAACATATTTCTATCAGTATATGGGCGCAAAACCACCTAAGAAAAAGGGTGGAAGCTCCCCTAACGCCTGAAAGAACCATGACTAAAAAGAACGCAAAAACAGCGTTGTTTGCAATACAATTTCCTATCATATAAAAAAGGTGGAACACATGATATCTAAAAAATACATTGTATTCCACCTTCCATTACCCAATTAAAACATTACTATTTTCTAAAACAGCCATGAATAGTAACATTAAAACACACTTCTGACGAAATTTTCATACATCAGACATTGCATATAAAAATTCTACGATTTGTTTAATATTATCCAATGTATCCCGCTGATAAACCGTTTCCTTCTCCAACTCATGGGATACATTATTGACTAAAAATGCAGTGTCCAAGAGTTTCTCAAGCAAATTCTTAATCATTTCCA
The DNA here is from genome assembly GCA_947651225.1 of uncultured bacterium. Classification (GTDB taxonomy): domain Bacteria; phylum Bacillota; class Clostridia; order Lachnospirales; family Lachnospiraceae; genus Butyribacter. The sequence goes on from CANSYK010000013.1 coordinate 20,258, forward strand.
AAATGCATTCCCGATCTTGTTCAGAACAATCTTGCATCTCCTCTACACATTGCATAATTTCATCAATTCCATTTACCAGCTTATCTGTAATATTGATGGAATCCAACGACATCTGCTCTAAGGAACCAAGCGAATTCTCCATACGTTCCAGTACGATTTCCGTTGTTTCCTCCGTTTTTCGTAATTCCAATTACAACACCCCCAATACTTCATGCACCGTCTGAATGCCAATTAACTGCATCCCTTTCAATAATTCCTTTGGTATCTCAAGCTGCTTTTTATTTACCTCTGGCAAAATACACCTCTGGAATCCAAGTTTTGCAGCTTCCAGCACTCTTTGCTCTGCCATATTAACTGCGCGCACCTCACCAACCAGACCAACTTCTCCAAAACAAATCGTCTCGCTGTCCAATGCCTGATTGCGATAACTGGAAAGCAATGCCGCCACAATTCCCAAATCAAGCGCTGGCTCATTAATCCGCATGCCGCCAGCGACATTAATATAAGCATCGCAGTCTCCAAGGCGAAGACCCAGCCTTTTTTCAATTACTGCCATAAGCAGATTTACCCGGTTATAATCCGTACCTGCCGCTGTACGACGTGGCATATTAAAATTAGTATGGCAGACCAATGCCTGTACCTCAATTAATATTGGCCTTGTCCCTTCCATGGAACATGCCACTACAGAACCTGGTTCATTTTCCGGCTTTCCCTGCAGCATATATTCGGAAGGATTTACAACCTCAACCAGGCCACTTCCCCGCATTTCAAAAACACCAATTTCATTGGTAGAGCCAAAACGGTTTTTTACACCCCTTAAAAAACGATAAGACGCACTTCCATCTCCTTCAAAATAAAGTACGGTATCTACCATATGCTCCAGCACACGTGGTCCTGCAACAACTCCCTCTTTTGTCACGTGGCCAACCACAAAAATCGAAACTGCCATCTCTTTTGCAAGACGCATCAGAACACCCGTTGTTTCCCGAATTTGCCCGACACTTCCTGGTGCAGAACCAATCTCTTCCCGATACATCGTCTGAATTGAATCAATAATCACAACATCTGGTTTCCATTCACTAATGGATTCTGATACAAAATCCAGATTGGTTTCACTTAAAAGCAAAAGCTCCTGCTCAAACGTACCAAGACGATCCGCCCGCATCTTAATCTGTTTTACCGATTCCTCCCCAGAAACATAAAGTACTTTCTTTCCAATCGCAACAAGCCTCTGACACATCTGTAAAAGAAGCGTTGACTTTCCGATTCCAGGATCGCCTCCTACAAGAACCAGAGAACCTGCTACAATTCCACCGCCCAGCACTCTGTCAAGTTCACCAATTCCCGTCAGAACTCTCTCCTCCTCCAAAACAGAGACTTCTGATAACTTTGTTGGCTTTTTTCTTTCCGTTCCTGCCTGCTCTTTTCTGGAAGTCGATTTTAGAATTGGCTCTTCTACAAAAGTATTCCATTCCTTACAGCCGGGACACTGTCCCAGCCATTTAGGACTTTCAAAACCACATTCTTTACAGAAAAAAGCTGTTTTATTTTTTCCTTTCGCCATTACATCTTTACGACACGAATCCCGTAGGACTGCTCTTTATCGATTTCAATACTAAGTACAAGTTTGCCGCCAAGATTTGTCTTCATCCTTCCTGCATTTGTACCATCTACATAAACCTCATATTCCGTTTCTGGCTCAAGCTCTAAGGTAATAGAAGCGTCCTCCCAGCCCTCTACGGAAAACACGACCTCCTTTTCTGTCACCTTTAATCCGGCAACAACCGTCCCTGGCACCGATTCGTATACAAACAGTCCATTTTTTTCTAGTTTTGTAATTTCTTTAAAAGTTTTGACTTTGTAAAGATCCCCCTCAAATTCAAAGTCCGATAACTTCTGCTTCGTGTCAAATTCATAGTTGCCAAAACTTAATGTACCATCACTTTCCTTACGAATTAATTCTTTTACTACTGCCATGAGCCTTATCCTCCTATGTTTTTCGATTTTCCGTTATTCTTTTGTTACTATTTACGGCTATTCTAAACATCATGCGAAAAACCAGCCGTGAACAATAACATTCTTTTACAAAATGTCTTACATTTTGCTCCGTTTCGTAATATATGCATTATACCATATTTGCGTTCTGTTTTCCAGTATAACGTCTGCTAAAAACAATTCCGATTTCGCACGTAGTTATTCACTCTGTTATGTGAATAGTAACCTAACCGTACATATCTATAGAGGGCTGTGAACAATAATAACATCTCTGGAACTGCAAATAATTCATTTAATTTATTAGCAGTTCCTAGAGCGTGTCTGGAAAATAAGTTTTTCTTCTTCCCCATCTGCCTTCCCACAATCGGCAAATACCTTATCTCCTGGCTTTATTCCACCAGAAAGAACCTTGTCAGCAAGAGCATCCTCGATTTTTGACTGAATACTGCGGCGAATTGGGCGCGCCCCATAATTTTTGTCAAAACCGCTCTTAGCAATATACTCCACAACTTTTTTAGAAACCTCAAGTGAAATACTCATCTGTACCTCTAAACGTTTACTGAGTGAAGCAATCATAAGGCTGACGATTTCCTGTATATTTTCCTGTGTCAGTGTATGGAATACTAACATTTCATCAATACGGTTGATAAATTCCGGTTTGAAGATTTTCTTTACCTCTTCCAGAACGCTTTCCCGCATCTTTTTATAATCTGCCTCTGCATTATCCTGCATACCAAATCCCAGATGTTTTGGCGCAATAATCTGCTGCGCCCCCGCATTAGAAGTCATAATAATAATTGTATTTTTAAAACTGACTTTTCGTCCCTGGGCATCTGTTACATGTCCATCCTCCAAAATCTGCAGAAGAATATTAAACACATCAAGATGTGCCTTTTCAATTTCGTCAAATAAAATTACAGAATATGGACGGCGGCGCACCTTTTCACTAAGCTGCCCTCCATCTTCATAACCGACATATCCAGGAGGTGAACCAATCATTTTTGATACACTGTGCTTTTCCATATATTCAGACATATCCACCCGAATAATCTCATTTTCCTGCCCAAATACCGCAGCGGCAAGCGCTTTGGAAAGTTCTGTCTTTCCAACTCCGGTTGGTCCTAAAAACAGGAACGAACCAATCGGCCTGTTTGGGTCTTTCAACCCTACCCTGCCTCGGCGCACCGCCTTTGCCACTGCCGCAACCGCTTCATCCTGCCCGACAACACGTTTATGAAGTTCTTCTTCCAGATGGCGCAGACGTTCTGTTTCCTCTTGCTGAAGCTTCTGCACTGGTATCTTTGTCCAGTCCGCAATGACATTTGCCACATCTGTCTCTGTTACAGTCAGCGCTTTTCCCTGACGTCTCTTTTCCAGTTCCTGCTTTAACCGCTCTATCCCTTCCTTGCATTTCTCCTGCCGTTTTTTCATTTCATTGGCAAGCGAAAAATCCTCCTGACAGATTGCCTCCTCCTTTTTCCGCTCACATTCTGTATATTCTTCTTCTAAAGAACGAAGCTCTGGTGACGGAAGATATTGGCTGATACAAGCTCTTGCTGATGCCTCGTCAACAACATCAATCGCCTTGTCTGGAAGAAAACGGTCATTAATATATCGCTCCGATAACTTCACAGCGGCTGCAATCGCACTATCTGCAATGATAACATGATGATGTTCCTCATACCGTTCCCGAAGTCCCTTTAAAATCCCCAACGTCTGCTCTTCATCTGGCTCTTCTACCACAACTGGCTGAAAACGCCGTTCCAATGCAGCATCCTTTTCTATATATTTGCGGTATTCTTCCCTCGTTGTCGCACCGATAATCTGGATTTCTCCCCTTGCCAGCGCAGGTTTCAAAATATTTGCCGCATCAATGGCACCTTCTGCCCCTCCAGCACCGATAATCGTATGGATTTCATCAATAAACAGAAGAATATTGCCAGACTGGCTCACTTCACGAAGCGACCTTTTAATTCGCTCTTCAAACTCACCACGATACTTGGAACCTGCCACCATACCAGACAAATCTAATACCAACACCCTTTTTTCCTGCAGGATTTCAGGAATATCTCCCTGAGCAATTTTCTGTGCAAGCCCTTCCACAACTGCTGTTTTTCCCACACCAGGCTCGCCAATCAGACAAGGATTGTTTTTCGTCCTTCTGCTTAAAATTTGTATCAGACGCCTTGTTTCTACCTCTCTTCCGACAACAGGGTCCAATTTCCCTTCCTTTGCATAGGCTGTCAAATCACGACTGTACTGGTCTAACATAGGTGTTGCGGATTTTCCCCGACGGCCTTTTTGCATCATATATTCATTTTTTGCGCTGGTCATATCCTGCCCAGTTGCTGTCAACACATCAATAAACAACTTCTGCACATTGATTCCCTTTGTATTTAAAAGCCGCATGGCAATACAATCTGTCTCTTTTAACATGGCAATCAGGATATGCTCTGTACCAGCACTTGGCGCATTCAGCCGTTCCGCCTCAGAAAGGCTGTTATTGACAATTTTCTGTGCCCGCGGCGTCATTTCGATATTGCCCGTTGTAAGCACATTGGTATCCGTTGTCAGGTTATCCTCAACCAACTCTATAATTTTATCATAAAGCACGCCATTTTCTTTTAATACCTCACTTGCTACCCCTTTTGTACGCAAAAGGGCAAGCAGTAAATGTTCTGTTCCCGTAAATCCATGACCGAGAGAAACTGCCTGTTTTCTGGCATTCTCTATTACACGTTTGGCACTTTTGGTAAAACGTTTCTGCATATATTCCTCCATTCCTGTCTCAGAATATGTTTCAATATCCATTCTCACTATTCGAAAAGAATCATTCTGACCTGTCTTTTTATTTTATAAATTATTTACCTTTTTGAACGCAAAATTGCGGAAATTGCAAATAAAGCCATCAACCCGCAAAAGGCTGCCATAATCCCCACCACATATTTCAAGCTCTGAACTGTTTTCTCCTGCTCTGTGAGCCCAAAAACAGAATCTCCATCCAGACTCCGATACCATGACTTCACCTTTTCATATGGCATCAATGTGTTTTCCGTTTTATCATATAAATATAATTCCTTCTTATTTCCTTTTCCATAAAGTAATACAAAGCTGCTTTCCTTACTGTTTTCTAAAGCATACGCTGTAACCGTTTTTCCGCCAATCTCAATCTCTGTCTCTGTAAATCCGGAAGGTATCACATCTTTTCCAGGTGTTAAAAGCTGTATTGTGGCATTTCCTAACAGGTATGTTTTCCCATTCTTTTTCGAAACAGTCAGTTTATTGGCACCTTTGCCGCTGTCTGCCGTTTTCTGGATGGTAACGGAAAGTTTGTAGACCCTCTTCTTTCCATTTGTACCTGTGACTGCTATTTTAATCGTATTCTTCCCTTCCGTCAACTTTTTATTGCCCTTGATTACTACTTCTGCCAGACTATCCTCTGTTTCATAAGTAATGGGAAGCGTTTTCTCATCTGTTGTAACAATTGCACTGTACTTTTTTATCTCCGGCGAAAAATCAGGAGCCAGTGACACTCCTTCGCCAATCGAAAGCTTCCTTAATTTATTTGAACCAATAATATCATTTTTTGATGGAGTAGGTTTTGGTGATGCCGTTTCAGGATCTTTTGACGGAACAGACGAAGCTGATACTTCTGGCGTTGCCGTTTCTTTTGGCTCTTTCGTCTTTTTTGGACTGGCAGTTTTTTCTGCCTGATTCTCCTTTACTACAACAACTAATGGAGTATAGGAAACAGACAGGTTGGAGGAAGTATCATTATCTGCTGTCACCTCAAAACCCTTTTTCAGGGAAATAGAAGTGCTTCCCCTGTCGCGTGCAATGAATTTGATAGAATACGTGATTTTCGTTGCACTCACTGTCCGCTCTGTATCATCAATCTGAAATTCATCATCATTCCCGTGTACAACACTCCCGCCTGTTACAAACCGCAAAATCCTGTTATCATATGTAAAATAAGCATTAAACCCCTTGATCAGCTCTGAAGACTTTACTGTAATAATAACATAGACCTCATCCCCTATTACCGCATCTGTATTTTTTGTCGAAATAGAAATCGTAGCACCTGCTGCTTCTGCCCTTTTCACAGGCATTCCCAAAAGCAGCAGACAGAAAAAAACAGGCAGAACTCCTAAAAGCAGTCTGCCCATCCTGCCCCTGACGGCAATGTTTGCATCGCTTTTAAAAATTCTGTCTGTCATAATTGATTTCCCTCCCTGTTAAATTGTTATTTGTTAACTTGCCTTACGAGTTACTTTAATCTTATAGCTGCGGACACTGCCACTTTCTGAAGTTACCTTTACAGTATATGTCGTTGTCCCCACTGGTACGGACTTTGTTCCCTTTCCACTAATCTTTGCACTGGAAGATACTGCTGTCGCATTAATCTTAATACTGTCTACATTAGCGGCAACCGTTACTTTATAAGTCTTGCTTCCGTCATCACCTAATGTAAACTTGCTGCTAAAAGCATGCCCTGTTATTGAAAGCGTTTTCAGGTAGTTGTTTGGGTTCGCACCACCAGATGGTACACTACATGCCTTGTCTGGCATATTGTTGTAGACTGGAATAGAAAATACAATAGACATTTTTCCTTTGTCTGTACCATATGCTGTATTCGTCTTTGTTGCTTCACTGTCTGGAGCCTCTATATTTCCCATATACTGGTGCTCATAGCGGTTCTTGGAGGTTACATTGAACTTCTGCAGGTACAATGTATTCTGTCCAACATTAATATAGTTCTTACCGATATAGGAAGCCCCACCTACAATTGATTTATATGGTGAATTCCATGGTCTGGAATATGTATTACCAGTGCTTGCCCATTTCAGTCCATTTGCGATTGCACCGCCTGCTACGGTACTGTTATTGGCACCAATATTATAAAAATTATAAATCCCTTCATATCCTGACACTTTGCCAGATACGGAACTGCTCATCATTGTTGAACTGATTACTACTTCCTGCTTTACCCTGGAAGCAAGATGGTAAGGACTTACCCCTGATTCCGATGCGGCAGTTATAAATGCCTTGGAATATTTCATAGACTTCGATTTGCCATCATCTGATTTATAAGTAAATGTTTTATTTGCCATTGGTGTATTCTGCAAAATCTTTTCTACCCCATCCTGTGTATGGGAAGACTTCTGATACTCCAGACTTTCAAACTGGAAAATCCCACGTTCATCCAGGAAATTGCGCGGATCCATATAGTATTTTACTGCCTCTTCTGAAGCTGTCACCCAGGTAGAGCCATCAAACGGAATATATTTATCTGTTTTCCAATCATATGCGCCGCTTGCTGTAGACTTCCAGGCATGAGACTTACTGTTCGGAAGCAGGTTAAGCCCTACCTTGCTTTCTGCTTTAATAACATCATCCCACTTAAGACCTGTTTTATATGGCTTAAATATCCAGTCGGGATATTTGTCATGTAGTGCTAACAGGGATGATACATAGGATTCCGGAAAACCATCATCCCGTAACTTTTTCTTATATTCCTCATCTGTCAATGGCGGCGTCGCTGTTGGCTTTGCCGTTGCGGCAGACGTTGGTTTTGGTGTTGCCGTCGCTTTACCAGAAGTCGCCGGCTTCGACGTAGCTGTCGGCACTGGAGTTGCCGCCGCTTTTTCTTCTGTTACAATCTGTAAAAATCCAACCTCATCTGTAACATATCCCTTTACAGAAGAACCGTTATAACTTACTTTCACAGAAAGATATTTTGTACCAGAAACTATTTTCTCGCCTAAAATCGTCAATTGCTTTCCGTTTTTAACCGTGACATTCTGCTTCTTTACCGTCACTGCTGTCGTCTTTCCGGCATCTACTAAAACCGTAACAGCTGCAGAAGACTTAATAACACCTGGCAGTCCTTTTTCGCACTGAAGTGTTACATTTTTGGAAAGAACATACCCTTTACACGTCTTTGAATTAAACGATACAGAAATTTTATACCATTTCTTATTTTTTACAATACTTTCAGATAAAATCCTTACCTTTTTTCCCTTCTCCAGGGAAACTTCTTTCGAATCTGATTTTAAGACCGCAGCGCTGGATGACGCCGTCTGACGCACTTTCAGTGTTTTTGCGGAAACATTTCCATAAACTTTTGTACAGACGCTGCCTGTCTGCACCTTGACATAATCGGCTGATACATATCCTTTCACTGTTTTGCTGTTCTGTGTGAACTTAACATGATACCAGTTGCCATTTTTTCCGGTAATAGTAACCTTTGTGCCATTTGACAATGTAACACCCGTCCCACCTGATTTTACAATGGCATAGCTTGTCCCCGGACCAGTACGCACATTAAGATATCCAGACACGTTTACGGTTCCAATTGCTGTTGCGCCAACACTGCTTTCTTTCGTGTTTCTCAATCCGAAGAAAAAGAATATGGTACATACAATCAAAAACGTGCTGCACAGTAATATTTTTCTTTTGCCTTTCATCCTATCATTCCCCCTACGTCAAAAATGTCTTTAATTCCTCTGTAGTAAAATGATAATGCGAGCCACAAAAATGACAGTTCACCTCTATTGTTTCTCCTGCATCAATCATTTCCTGTAAATCCTTTCTTCCAATGCTGGCTACTGCTGCCGCAACATGTTCTTTTGAACAATTACACGCATATTGTGTCGGAATCCTATCCAAAATCTCTACATCCAGGCTCCCCATCAAATGATGAATCATATCCTCCGGTGTCATGCCCTGTTCTAATAAATCTGTTACAGAATGTACATGCTTTACCGAATCTTCTACGATATCAATTACGGAATCCTCCGCATATGGCATTACCTGAATGATAAAACCACCTGCCTGCTTTACATGATTCTCTTTATTGAGCAGCACACCAAGCCCAACGGAAGAAGGTACCTGTTCAGATATAGCAAAATAATATGTCAAATCCTCGGCAATTTCTCCAGATACCAAATGCGTCTGTCCGTTATACGGTTCTTTCATGCCAATATCCCTGATTACGTTTAAAAAGCCAGGCCCAAGTGCTCCTGACACATCTAATTTCCCCTTGCTGTTCGGTGGAAGTATCACTGCTGGCTGCTGTACATAGCATTTTACATTTGCTTTCGAATCTGACGTGACAGTCAACCCACCAATTGGCCCGCCACACTGAATCTGAAGGGTCAAAATATCCTTTTCCCCTTTCATCATACTTCCCATCATGCTTCCAGCTGTCAGAAGCCTTCCAACAGCAGCCGTTGCAACAGGGCTTGTGTTGTGAATTTCCCTTGCTTTCTCTACTAAATCCTTCGACGTCACGGCAAACACACGAAGCTGGTGGTTCGCTGCTGTCGCCCTGATCATATAATCTTGACTCATTCTTTTCCTCTTTTCTGCACTATAAAATACACTCGTTCACTCTCTTCATCTGGTACATTTTTTGTAAGCGCTTCATAGATTTCCAAACAGAAAAGTCCCTCTTTCTCAAGACATTCTCTGACTTCTCCCATCTCATAAGCACGCTGTCTGTGAAGCTCGTCCGTTCTGACAAACAAATCACTTCCCTCTTCCACAGCCTCATAAACTGTTAGCAGATATTCATTCAGCTTTTCCTCTTCATGGTAAATATTTTCCCATATATAACTAGCATTGTCACGGTTATCTGCCAAAGTCCTGCTGCCCAGTATTTCCCGATAAAAATAATCTGTCTTTAAATCAAAGATAAATATGCCATTATCTTCCAAAAAAAGCGATACCTGATGGAATACTTTTTCCAAATCCTCTTTATTACAGATATAATTCATCCCATCACAAACACAAAACATCGCCCTGACTGAACCATATAATTCAAAGTCTCTCATGTCCTGATGTAAAAGCAGGACATCTTTGGGACATTTCTGCCTTGCAATCCCCAGCATTTCTTCTGATAGATCCAGTCCAATCATTTCATATCCAGCACTGGCAAATCGTTTTGTCATTTCTCCTGTCCCACATGCCAGCTCTGCAACAAGTCCCTCACGAATCCCATACTCTGCAAAGAGCCCCTGCAGATACCCGAACCATTCATCATAAGGTATATCGTCCATAAACAGGTCATAGACCATCGCAAATCCACCATAAATTTCTGATTCTTCCTGCCCTGTTTCATATTCTTCTAAATGTTCTGGCTGGTTCTGCATCTTTTCCACCCCTTCGGTATGTGACAAACAGTAATGTGTCTATGTTAACATAATTTCTTTCAGATTTCAATTTCCAAATACAGCAAAAAAGGCACCAGCCCCGCCGATGCCCCATTCCATTATTTATTATACCTGAAATTTTCCAACTTGCAACACGCTGCTCAATTACACTTACAAAGCTGCTTTTCTATCTTCGCCTTGAATGGTAATGTACTTTATCTTCATACATCCTTTCATCCGCCGCCTTAATAAACTCATCTAATGTAAGCTTCTCTTCTGGAACAGCTGATACACAACCAATACTTGCTTCAATTTTATATGGCCTATCAGAATGTTCATTAAAATCTTGCAGATATTGTGCAATATCCTGCTGAAACTTTTCTGTTTCCTCTTCTGTTTCTATCTTTCCAGCAATCACAAATTCATCCCCGCCAAATCGGGCACAGACATAGCGTCCTCTCGAAACCTCGAGAAGCGTTCTTCCAACCATAGTAATCGCAAAATCCCCATCGGCATGACCATATGTATCATTAATTGGTTTTAATCCATTTAAATCCACAGAAGCGACCATTAATAGCAATCCTTCTTCCACACACTGCTTATAAATCACTTCCAGCCTCTGGTAAAATCCACGCCTGTTAAGAAGCCCTGTCATAGGGTCATGGACATATTTATTTTCCAGATTATTAATAATTGCCTGCTGTTTTTGATGAATCCTTGTCGTTTCTAATGCATTACTGATATTCATAAAAAACTGATAGGTATAGGTCATGTGCATCTTTTCCGGATGGTAAACAAGAGCTACGTAACCAATCGGTTCTTCTAAAACATGAAGCGGAAGAAACATAATATTGTCTTCTTTTTCCAGTATTTCCTCTAATTTAGGCACCAGATTCGCTGTAGGGAAATCCGTAATGCCAAGCCACTCACCGCCAATCTTTGACAGCATAACATCCATTGTATCAGAATACTGAATCCTTTTAAAACCAGACTCTTCAAGAATATCGGCAAGCGCCTCCTTCTGGGTTAAAAAATTATCAATGATACAAAGCCAAAAGGTATCTGCACAAAAATTATCCGCATATTTTTTCAGATTATCAAAAACCCCCTGAAAGGAATCATTATCTGTCAAATCAGCCACCATATCAATCTGATCACGGTTAAACTGACTGTAATCAGCCATTTTCTCATACAACTTCCGAATCAGGGAACCGTACCTCCTTGTATCATTCCAGTCACAGCCACAGGAACAGCCAAGAGAAAAAACAGAATCCACCCAAGAGCATTCCTCTATCTCCCCTCCTGCAAAATACCTCTGTAAAATCTTAAAAGAAAACAAAGCCGCCTGCGCATAATCATGCTTTGCTGTTGTAATCGCCGGCATATGTTCCAATGCCTCTGGAATGCCGTCAAATCCGGTTACAGCAACATCTTCTGGAATTTTGTATCCTGCCTGCATCAGGTAATCACAAACGGCGATTGCCATCGTATCGTTGGCACAGACAATTGCCTCTGGAAATGGAAGCTCGCTTACCAGAAACTCTTCCACAGCCTGCTTTGTCGGCTCGCCCCAAAATCCACCGTAAGCAATCCGCTTCTCTTCCACAGGAATTCCATGACGCTCTAAAACGGTTCGATATGCCTCCATACGCTCATCTGAAAATCTATTTCCTGGCTGTCCACCAATAAAGTTTATTCTTTTATAGTGATGGTGTTCAATCAGATGCGTTACAATCTCTTCCATTGCCTTCTGATACTTAAAATCTATATTATAACAGCCTTTTATATAGTGATCGACTGATACAACCGGAATATGGCGCTTCTGTGCTTTTCTTACAATCTCACTGCGCACACCGTCATTTTTTATTGTTTCGGCAAGCAGAACAATCCCATCAATCCGTTCATAATTCATCAAATGGAAAATATTACTTTCTCCGATGTCATGCTTTTCATAGTAATACAGGGAACTGAATGAATGAAACATCAAAAGCTTAAAACCAAAGGTACCAGCCAGCGAATAGAAGACTTTCAGCAATACATCAATGTAATCTTCCTCAATTCCTGCTGAACAAATCGCTATATATTTTATATCTGCATCCATCTGCCCGTTCTCCTTTGCTTCTTACAACCCTGCCTGAAATTATCAAACGCCTGGTCAGTCGTTTTCTATATACTGCCTGCTTTTAAACTATATATAGCCAGTATACTTGATATATGGATCTTCTTCAAGAAAAATTTTGCTTTCCAACAGAGCAACAATTTATATGCGAAAAAAGAGGAGCGGTTATCCTGCTCCTCTTTCCCTATTTTGCTTTATCCTTTTACTCCACTACACCATCAGAAATACGCAGAATGCGATCAGCGTAGTCTGCCATTTGTCGGTCATGTGTCACCATCACAATCGTTTGATGATATTGCTCCGAAGCACTGGCCAGCATCTCTGCCACATTCTTTGCATTCTCTCCATCCAGATTGCCGCTGGGCTCATCCGCAAAAATGACTGCCGGCTTCGCAACCAATGCCCTTGCAATAGAAACTCTCTGCTGCTCACCTATTTTCCCGTTTTCCGTCAATACGCAGCGGCAGGACAACATTTTCATAGGAAGTAAACTCTGGCATCAGATTATAATCCTGATACACATACCCTGTATTTCGCCTGCGGAAAACTGCCTTTTCCTTCTCCTTCATCCCCACAATATTTTTTCCATCAATCCATACTTCACCCTCATCCGGCTCATCCAGGCCTGCCAGAACATGCAGCAAAGTGGACTTTCCAGAGCCACTCTTTCCAATTACTACCACAAATTCTCCCTTCTTAATGGAAATATCACATTTTTTCAATGCAGGCACATCAATAAGACCATTGGAATACGTTCTTTTAATCCCTTTTGCCTCTAAAATCTTATTTTCCATAGCACCCTCCTTAGACATCCGTTCTGTCATTGTTTCATCCCTTTTAGATAACACCACTCTGACACCAGCGTAAATAACACCACAGCTATGACAAGGATTGCAAAAATCCCCCACAGCCACACATCCTGCAGCCTGTCTCCCCAGCCAGCAATCATGCCAATCCAGAGACCGCACAACGGTATACAAAGAATCCCCCACAAATACCCTCTGCTGTGAAAGAATGTTCTCCCCCATAAAATATCCCTTTTCCATACTCCCTGTTGCAGTAGAAGCTGTAACTGTCCACGCATCTGCTCCATCTCTTTCCTCTCCATAGTCTGCATAATAAAGAAATAGCAGCCTACTACCAAAAGAATAACTGTAACAGAAATTATCCTCTGCCTGTCCAGCTCTCCCTGTTTTTTGCTTTTAAACTCTGTCATACTCTGGTATTCACAACCATACTCTGAAAACATCCCTGCTACCTGCTTTTCTACTTTGGACTGGTTCGTTCCTTCCTCCAGCCATACATTCAAAGTATGGTAGCTCAAGGCTTCTCCCTGTTTATCCGCCAGTTTCTTCATCATCTTTTCAGAACCTATGAAATAATAGCCCCCTCCCTGCTCTACATGATCATAATAACTATAATACCCCCTCCAGATTTGTGTGCTCCTTATCCAAAATAGCACTCATTGCACCGTCATCTGGTATCGCAAACAAAATTCCCTGTTCTCCTGCCCAGAAGGCAGCACTATCAAACGCCTTACCACACTGACACAGTTCCCTATCTGTTGCTTCACTTTCCTCCAGCCCATAAAACACATATTCATAGCAAGCTAAATCATTAGGAATCATAGCAAACGCTTTATTATATTCCCCCTCTGCCACCTGTGATATATTTTCCTTTAAAAGAGCAAAACTTCCTGACAGTTCATCTTCTATATATTGATTTATCCGAAACTCACTGTTCTCATTGTTATCCCAATCCAGCTTCATATCACAGGCAAACGATATCTCTTTCACATCCTGAATCCCCTGGATTTTCTGCATTTTTTCTTTCTGCTCTTCTATAAATCCACTAGACAGTGTTGCACCATAATCTTCCAATGCAATCGGTTCTATTTGCTTTACCTCACACCTCTTTTCTTCCTTTACCACTTCAGAAACTGTACTATTCTCTAAAATTTCCTTATTATAGGCAAGCCTGCCGTTGTTGTCAAGTATCATCAACGCCCCGCTGCCTCCCCCTGAACATCTAACACCTCCTATGATATCTGCCATAGCCACGGCGCTGCAATTTTCCAGATACCTGCCCCTCCAAAGCAGGCCCATATACAGCACAATGGAAAGCGCTACTACCGTAAACAACACCCTCACTACAGCCTTCCCAGGATACATCCGCCCTCTCCTCTTCTGAAATAACACGAATCCCCCAAAACGTCTGTCCCGTTTCCTTTGCAGATGCTTTAACCTCCTCACTGGCATCTGTCCTGTCATTTCATGCAGGCCTTTTACCCGGAATCCCATACGGCACCACAAAAATACCAGTAAAAATACCCCTAAGGTAAACAAAAGAATCAAAAACAAGGAACGTCCACTAAATAAAAAATATTGGGAATCTCATATTTCGCTGACAAAATCTTTGCCCCGATTCCAGTAAATGCCATAGAACAAATCAAAGCAGCGCAGGCAGTAGGAAGAAACACTGCCGTCCACTCAATTCCTATCATTCCCCGAAGCTGCCCCTTCGTCATTCCCAATTCCAGATATCGAAAATAAATACTGCGCCTGTCATGCAGACAGCTGGTAAACAGATAAATCAAAGACATGCTTCTCCCAGAAGCGCACATAACGCTATCGCCATATCGTTTACCCAGTTTCTCGTATAGGAAGCAAGGATACCCGTCACAGTAACCTCTTTCACGTCATACTGTGGTTGTCCATCCTTAGGGATTTTGGTGTTATAGTTAAGCGTTATCTTCTGTCCCACCTCAAGGCTTGCTCCCAGTTTAGACAATGCCCGCTTTGTCACCGCCACCTCATTCTCCGTTTTCGGCAGACGCCCTTCATATATTCTGATATTTGACTGCTCAAAAAAAGTTTGGTCTGCTGTGCCAATCTCCCCTCCCCTTTTTTCTGTGGTGCGCACCACCATGCTCCCCTCCTTGTCAACATAAGCATGTTCACGGATTAGCCTACTCTCATTTTCCGCCGCCAAAAACCAATTTCCTCCTTCTTTAAGCGCATTTTCCCTTTGGAAGCGGTTCATCACATCCTGAAAAATCATAATGCCACCGAAAAGAAAAACACATAGAAAAGACAAAAGCGCTACTTTCCACATACTTCTTCTCCGCCGGTATGTACTTAAAACTACTGTTTCTATAAAACTTCGATTCATAATCTCCCGCCTTCCTGTTATTCATTTATAGAAAGTACTTTCTTTAGGAACTGTAAATAAATTAAATGAACAAGTTGCGATTTACAGTTCCTTACTCAGGAGAATAACACAAAAGTCTTACAAATCACTTACAATTTCCCTTTTAATTCAAATTGAGGCAAAAACACCTCAAACACCGCACCTTTCTCTCCGTTATAAGCTTCCATTTTCCCATGATGCCTTCCTATGATTTCATAGGCAAGATGAAGCCCAATCCCTGTACTCCCTGCAGCCTCCTGCTCTCCAGAATAAAATCTATGAAATAAATTTCTTATTTTCTTCTCATCAATTCCCTGTCCCTTGTCCTTAATTCGAATCCTTACCCCACTGTTCTCCTGCTCAATCTCTGTCGTAATTTCTGGAGCCTCCATCTCCTGTTTCCTCTCCTGTTCCCGTTCGCTATATCGGTACTGTAACTGCAGGATTTTTAAAAACATCTCCCCTGCCCGCTGGATTCGTCCCACTCGCTGGTGTTCTGTAAACTCCTTCCACTCCGTTTCATATTGGATAAGCCCCTCCAAAGATTCCTCCTCAATCCCCTGCTGCAATACCGGAATCCCCTGCTCTAACAGGCGGCACAATCTTTCATTTTCCTTTTCCAGTCCCCATTGGTATCTCCGAAAAATCCAAATAATCAGAATAAAAAAAAGCAGCGCCCAAAGAAAATATTTCCACAGAACGTTATCCCGCCTGTCTCTGTCCACCCCATACCAATCCTGTTCCTCATAGGCATTCTGCTCCAACGCTTCTCTTAACAGTTCCTCTGTCCCTTTATCCATTTCTCCTGTCACCCTATCAGGATATTTCTCCTGATACATCAAATAGTTTAAAACCTTCCTAACACACTCCTTGTCCTCCTGCTGCAATTTTGCTACCAGACAGGACTTTTCTCTCTTTCATATGACCCTCCCTGCCCTTCCTATAAACCAGCTTCCTGCACCTGAACCAAATAGCGGTACCCCCCCCCACCACCACACACACACACACACACTACATCCCAGTAAGGCTGGTTTTCATAATCCCCAACTTTTTTCCGCAAGCGGCTCAATGTAACAGAAAGTGTGTTATCCTCCACAAAATTTCCCTGTTCATCCCAGATATGGGCAAGAATCTGTTCTCTTTTTAATACTCTGCCTTGATGAAGCATCATGTATTCTAAAAGCATCCATTCCGTTTTTGACAGCTTCACCTCTCCCCACTTCTCCCCCTGCCTGCGAAAAAGCTTGTGACTTTCCCTACAAAGCTTTAAATCACCACTTAAAAGAATTCCTTCTTCCTCCTTCCGCCCTACCCGGCGCAGATTGTCAGAAATTCTGGATAGCAGCTCTGCCACCCGGAAGGGCTTGGTTACATAATCATCCCCTCCCATATCTAATCCTTTCACCACACTTGCCTCATCAGAACAGACTGTCAGAAAAATAATCGGCGTATCACAAAACGTGCGAATCCTCTGGCATAAAACAAAACCGCTTTTGTCAGGAAGCATTACATCAATCAGATATAAATCTGCCTCTATCCCCTCCATAAAAGCTTTCTCTGCCTCCTTATAACTTTTCACAGCCTTCACCTGATAATCTCTCCGGGTAAGAATCTCCACCATATCTCTCCTTAAAATTTCATCGTCTTCCACTAATACAATTAGCATCCTCTCTTCACTCCATTTTCCCACTGATTTTGCTGTACATAAAGCTGCACTTTATCATCATACTATATTTTTGTATTCTGTAAAAGGTTACTATTCACGGCTGGTTTTGCAGCGCCAGACGGCATAGCCGGATGGTTTTTCGCATGATGTTTAGAATAGCCGTGAATAGTAACTGTAAAAGAACCCAGATTGCATCATTTTCGAATATACGTTCTTGCTTTATTTATCAAATCATGTTACTATAGGAAACACAGTTTAAAAAAAGAAATACTTTGTTACACAAATAGTAACAATACTTTTGATAAAAACAAGAAAGGATTGGTGATTATCTTGCATAAGCATGAAGAAGCCAGAAAATATATCCGCATCCGCGGTGCGCAGGAACACAACTTAAAAAACATTAATATTAACATTCCACGCGATTCTTTCGTGGTACTCACAGGCTTAAGCGGCTCTGGAAAATCTTCGCTTGCCTTTGATACCATTTACGCAGAAGGCCAGCGGCGTTATATGGAGTCACTTTCTTCTTATGCCCGCATGTTTTTAGGACAAATGGAAAAGCCAAATGTAGAAAGCATTGAAGGACTTTCCCCTGCTATCTCCATTGACCAGAAATCAACAAACCGCAACCCACGCTCTACTGTGGGAACGGTTACAGAAATATACGATTATTACCGCCTTCTTTTTGCGCGGATTGGCATCCCACACTGCCCAAAGTGTGGAAAAGAGATAAAAAAGCAGACGGTTGACCAGATGGTTGATGAGATTATGACCTATGAAACTGGCACAAAACTCCAGCTCCTTGCCCCTGTTGTCCGCGGCCGCAAGGGAACCCATGTAAAAGTTTTTGAATCCGCCCGGAAAAGCGGATATGTCCGTGTAGTAGTAGATGGGCATCTTTACGAACTTACAGAAGAAATCAGCCTGGAAAAGAACAAAAAACACAATATCGAAATTATGGTCGACCGCCTTGTAGTACGTGATGGGATTCAAAAGAGGCTTGCGGATTCCATTGAAAATGTACTACGTCTCTCCGACGGTCTGTTAATTGTCGATATTCCACAAAAAGGACAAATAAATTTCAGCCAGAGTTTTTCCTGTCCAGACTGCGGCATCAGCATTGAAGAAATCGAACCACGTAACTTTTCTTTCAACAACCCATTTGGCGCCTGTGAAACCTGCCACGGACTGGGTTTTAGCATGGAATTCTCGGAAAGCTTGATTATACCAGATCCTTCCCTTAGTATACCAGAAGGCGCACTTGCTGTACCTGGCTGGCAGTCTGCCACCAATTCCGGAAGCTATGGACGTTCTATTTTGGACGCTATAGCACGGGAGTACGGCTTTGATTTGGATGTTCCTTACCAGGATTTGTCCGATGAAACCAAAAAACTGATTATGCATGGCACTGACGGTAAAACAGTACGTGTTAAATATACCGGCCAGCATGGAACAGGGGTATATGATATTGCATTTGAGGGAATTATCCACAATGTGGAAAGACGTTACCGTGAAACATCTTCTGATACCAGCAAAAAGGAATATGAAAGCTATATGGAGATTATTCCCTGCAACGCCTGTAAAGGAAAGCGCCTGAAACCAGGCGCACTTGCCGTTACCGTTGGCAGCAAAAATATTTCCGAGATTACAGAACTTTCTATCAGCGATTTGGTAGACTACATGAATCAGCTTAATCTTACAGATCGTCAGCTTGCTATTGGTGAGCTGGTACTTCGTGAGATTCATGCCCGGCTGGCCTTTCTGATGGATGTAGGGCTTGGCTATCTTTCCCTTGCGCGCAATGCTGGCACTTTATCTGGCGGTGAGGCACAGCGTATCCGGCTGGCGACACAGATTGGCTCCGGCCTTGTCGGCGTGGCATATATTCTGGACGAGCCAAGTATCGGACTTCACCAGCGTGATAATGACAAGCTTTTAAAAACTTTAATCCGCCTAAAAGACCTTGGAAATACTCTGCTTGTTGTGGAACATGACGAAGACACTATGCTTGCAGCAGACCATATCGTCGATATCGGTCCTGGTGCCGGCATCCATGGAGGCGAGGTTATCGCAGAAGGCACAGCAGAAGAAATTATGGCAAATGAAAACTCCATTACCGGCGCCTATTTAAGCGGTAGAATCAAGATTCCTGTACCGGAAACCAGACGAAAGCCGACAGGATTTATTACGGTAAAAGGCGCACAGGAAAACAACCTGAAAAAAATTAATGTTGACTTTCCGCTTGGCGTAATGACCTGTGTAACGGGTGTTTCCGGCTCTGGCAAAAGCTCGCTTGTCAATGAAATCCTTTACAAAAGCCTTGCCAAAAACTTAAACCGTGCACGTTGTATTCCAGGAAAGCACAAATGCATCACCGGACTGGAACAACTTGATAAAGTAATCGCCATTGACCAGTCACCAATCGGGAGAACTCCACGTTCCAACCCTGCTACCTATACCGGAGTATTCGACTTGATTCGTGACCTGTTTGCCGCCACGCCAGACGCAAAGGCAAAGGGCTACAAAAAAGGCCGGTTCAGTTTTAACGCCAAAGGTGGACGCTGTGAAGCCTGCAGCGGAGATGGTATCAACAAAATTGAAATGAACTTCCTGCCGGATATTTATATCCCATGTGAAGTCTGCCATGGAAAACGTTATAACCGGGAAACATTGGAAGTAAAGTACAAGGGAAAAACGATTTCTGATGTTTTGGAAATGACAGTAGAAGAAGCATTGCACTTCTTTGAACCACTTCCGCGTATCCGCCGTAAAATTGAAACCCTGCACGATGTCGGACTTTCCTATATTAAACTGGGACAGCCTTCCACTACACTGTCTGGTGGAGAAGCACAACGGATTAAACTGGCAACAGAGTTAAGTAAACGGAGCACCGGAAAAACGGTTTACATTTTGGACGAGCCGACCACCGGACTTCATTTTGCCGATGTCCATAAACTGATTGACATTTTGCACCGCCTTGCGGAAAACGGCAACACTGTCATTGTCATTGAACACAATCTGGACGTTATCAAAACAGCCGATTATATCATTGATATCGGACCGGAAGGCGGAGACAAAGGCGGAACCGTTGTCACATCCGGCACCCCGGAAGAGGTAGTAAAATGCAAGGAGTCCTATACCGGCTACTATATTAAAAAGATGCTTGCACAATAGTCAAATGTACATGCAAGCATGTCCACCTGGCTCGTTGCTTTACAGGAATAAGGAGAAATACAATGGAACAAAAAAAACATTCCTTTTTTGCCATGCTGGCACGTATGAAATATATTGAGCGCTGGGCTCTTATGAGAAATTCTGTCAAAGAAAACATCAGCGAGCACTCTTTAGAAGTTGCAATGATTGCCCATGCGCTTGCCATCCTTGGCAATAAACGCCTGCAAAAAAATTATTGTGCGGAACACGCCGCTATGATTGGCCTTTACCACGACTGTACAGAAATCATTACCGGAGATATGCCAACTCCTGTAAAATATGAAAACAATGAAATCCAGTCTGCCTATAAGCAGATTGAAAAGGCAGCGGCGTTCCGTCTGCTTAATATGCTTCCTTCCGATATCCGGGAAGAATATGAACCATATTTTCTCGAATCCCCAGAAGATAAGGAACTGCGGCTTTTAGTCAAAGCCGCAGACAAAATTTCTGCACTAGTTAAATGCGCTGAAGAAATAAAAGCCGGCAACCGGGAATTCTGCAGCGCAGAAGCCACTTTGCAGGAAGCTATAAAAAAGCTGCACTGCCCGGAAGCCGACCTTTTTATGAAAGATTTTTTTCCAATGTACCAGCTTACGCTGGACGAATTAAATTAAAACAACTTTTTGCCGAACACAATCTAACCCAATAGCGCTTTATCACTTGCAAATTCCTCACCACTGACCTCTTCAAACTTCTTTAAGAGGTCTTCTACGGTGAGTTTTTTCTTTTCTTCGCCACGAATATCCAATATCACTTGTCCCTCATTCATCATAATCAAACGGTTTCCATGAACGATTGCATCACGCATATTATGCGTTACCATCATCGCCGTTAAATGATGTTCTGAAATAATCTGGTCTGACAGTTCCAGAACCTTTGCCGCCGTCTTTGGGTCCAATGCTGCTGTATGCTCATCTAACAAAAGAAGCTTTGGTTTTTTCAGTGTTGCCATCAAGAGCGTCAATGCTTGCCTTTGCCCGCCAGAAAGCAGCCCGACCTTTGATGTCATGCGGTCTTCCAACCCAAGATCCAGTGTAGCAAGAAGTTCTTTATATTCTTTTCTTTCCTTTTTTGTAATCCCCCAGCTAAGACCACGGCGTGTTCCCCTTCGTGCCGCCAGCGCAAGATTTTCCTGAATTTCCATTGTAGCAGTTGTCCCAGTCATCGGGTCTTGAAAAACTCTCCCCAATACGGCTGCCCTTTTATGTTCTGGAAAACCAGTCACATCCTCTGCGTCAATCAGAATTCTTCCAGAATCAATTGGCCAAACGCCCGCAATCGCATTTAACACCGTTGACTTTCCGGCTCCATTTCCACCAATCACCGTTACAAAATCACCTTCCTCTAATTGAAGGTCTACCCCGTTTAATGCCTTCTTCTCATTGATTGTGCCCAGATTGAACGTTTTGTGGACATCCATTAATTCTAACATTATCTTGCACCTCCTTTCGCTGCCCTTCGATAGGAATTCTTTGACTTTCCTTTCAGATATGGTACCGCAAGGAATACCGCAACCACAATTGCTGAGAACAGTTTCAGATCAATTGACGGCAGACCAAGCCAGCATACGAAACTAATGACAATATAATAAATAATGCTTCCGACTGTTACAAAAAACAATCTCGCTGAAAAGTTTAGTTTCTTTCCAAAAATAGCCTCTCCTAACACTTCACCTATAATAACAGAAGCAAGACCGATTACAATCGCTCCCCTTCCCATATTGACATCACAGTTTCCCTGGTACTGCGCAAGAATCCCTCCGGCAAACCCAACCAGACCATTTGAAAATACAAGTGCAATCACTTTTGATACTGATGTATTGATTCCCTGCGCACGTGACATATTAGGATTGCATCCCGTTGCACGAATTGTAAATCCCATCTCTGTTCCAAAAAACCAGTATAAAATCGCAATAATTGCAATTGTAATAATTCCTGTGACCAGAATTGTCATTGAAATATATCGCAGGGAAACAATTAAATCAAACTGGTCTACACTGACCGCCTGATTTGCCTTTCCTCCTGTAATATTCAGATTAATGGAATACAGGGCAATCTGTGTTAAAATACCGGCAAGGATATCCGGTATTCCAAATATGGTATGTAACACGCCTGTGATGAACCCAGCTGCCATACCAGCCACAAATGCCATAGCCACCGCTACAATCGGCGAATATCCAGCAAGAATCAATACTACCGTGACCGCACCGCCTGTGGCAAGTGTGCCATCCACCGTCAAATCAGCAAAATTCAATATTTTATAAGTAATATAGACACCAATCGACATAATCCCCCAAATCAGCCCCTGTGAAATATTTCCTGGCAAAGCCCTTACTAAGGCGGTTACATCTAATGCTCCCAATACGGGAATTAAACTTAACATAATCTCCTCCTTTTTGTCCTTTACGAAAAACCGTTTCTTATTTTTTCTGCTAATGCTTCTATATCCGTCCCAGCCTTGTGCTCTGTCCACTTAATGTTGACATCGTCCCCTTTATAACGTGGAATCAGATGGACATGCAGATGAAATACCGTCTGCCCTGCTGCCTCCCCATTATTCTGCAGTACATTGATTCCATCACATTGCAGAACCTCCATTAACACCTTACAGCATTTTTTTGCCACCGGCAAAAGCTTCTCACAATATTCTTCTGGAAGCTCCAGCAGATTTGCCGCATGTGTTTTTGGCAGAATAATACAATGACCTTTAGAAGCGGGATTGACATCCATAATCACTTTAAAATCCTCATCCTCATAAATTGCATTGGTGGGAATCTGCCCATTAGCCAGCTTACAAAAAATACACTCTTCCTTTACTTCTTTCTTCATCCTATTAACCTCCTGTCATTCATTACTTTACACCAAACCGGAATAATGTATCAAAGGTATGGAGCACCCGAAAATTTCCTTTTGCCGTTAATTCCCCTGACATAAAAGTAGTCTGGAGTGGTGCTTCCCCATACACAATATTTTCCAGAACCTTTTTGGTTGACTTGATTTCCACATCAACAGAATCCTTCTTGCCATAGTAGCAATTCAGTTTTCCATTGTCAACTTCTAAAATCAGGCGTCTCTGAAATTCCCTGATTTCCCATGAAAATGATACAGAAAGATCAGCAACCGGAGTAAATGCCCTTTTGAAGTCCTCAATATATGGCTCTTCCGGCTCAAACATTCCTGTGTCCTCAGGGCTGTCTCCCATCATTTGCTTAAACATCTGTGTCAATTCCTGAATATCTTCCTTCTGCTGCCTTACATAAGAATCATTTGACACATACATAGAAAGCTGCTCGCTCTCCTGTGGCGTTAAGCGAATCGTTTTCGGCTTCAGGACATTCTCACGTACTGCCATGCTGCTTGATGGCAGGGAACTCAATTTTTTGGAAAAGGTACGATAAAAGCCCTCTGTCTTCTTTTCAATCAGATACGCATACTCTGCACTTGTCTCAAAAGTGACGGTATCACTGACATAGGCACAGATTCCATCACATGGAATCCCGCCAAGCATCTCCCATGCCTTCACCATGGTGAACTGGGCGTCCTTTTCTCCATAAGTTGTTGCCAGGACAATCGGCATCATATACAGAGATTTTATCTTTTCCCTGTCCCCATACAGCCAGCAGGCATCTAAAAACTGCCATAGAAATCCACCAATTCCCATCCATTCCACCGAAGCAACTAAAATCACTGCTTCTGCTTCTTTCAAAGTCTTTGGCAAAACGGAAATCCCCCGCTTATCCTCATAAAGGTTATATTTTTTCACCTTTATATTAAGCTCATCCAGGACACTTATCACCTTATTCATCACAAAGATTGCCGGATCATCAATCAGCCCTCTTCCACCGTAATAAATATTTACCTTCATCAATCAATCTCCATTTCTATGCGTAATCACGTTTTTCTCTTTGCGGCTTTTCCCTCATAAGAAGGGCGGCAAGCAAAAAACCAGCAAAAAAGCCCCCGATATGGGCGGCGTTATCTACTCCCTGGCTTGTCAATCCTCCATACAGGCTCAGGAAAGCCATCCATGCAATCTGCCGTACACTATACCGCTCCCTCTTCCCCTTGTGGAAAAGAACCAGATACAGCATCGCACCAACGGTTCCAAAAATAGCCCCAGACGCACCAATGGAAACGATATAATCATTCCGCAACATATTATAAACCATTGAGGCACACCCTGCAAGGATTCCTGAACCAAGATATAAAATTCCATATTTCCATCTTCCAAGTTCTGACTCCAAAACAGAACCCATAAATGCCAGAACCAGCATATTATTAAAGATGTGTTCTATATTACTGTGCAAAAAGACAGAAGTCAACAACCGATACCACTGCCCCTGTGAAATCACCTCATACCAGCCAAGCGCCCCTGCGTCCAGCCAGCTTTCGTCTGAAAAAGCATTAAAAAGGTC
Organism: uncultured bacterium; assembly: GCA_947651225.1. Lineage (GTDB taxonomy): Bacteria > Bacillota > Clostridia > Lachnospirales > Lachnospiraceae > Butyribacter. The sequence goes on from CANSYK010000013.1 coordinate 45,007, forward strand.
CGTATACAGAAAAATCGCAATGTTTATCACAATAATCAGTATATTGCTAAGCGGCAGCTTTTTATTGTTAAAAACATTCTGCAAGCGCTGCCAGGCACTTTGCGTACCACCATACTTTATATCGTCCTGCTGCGGATTTGCCTGCCTGCAGGCAAACAGTTCCTCCAAAGGTCTGCGGAGTACCATAAACCCCTCTTCTGACGTTTCATATACCATTACCTGGCCCCTGCCCGGCACGATTCTCCAAAAACTTTCATAATTTTGGAACAATCTCCCTGCACTGCTGTCATTATCACTCACAAGAAGATACAAAAAGTGACAGTAATAGCAGTCACGTTTCCGCAAAAAAGCACGAATCTGCTCTGACACATGATAGAACTGCTCTGTTTCCAGAAACCTTCCTGACGTTTCATCCAATGTTACAACAGCATATCCTTCCCTGCGCTCCTGGCGCAAGGACAGGTGAATATCTGGTGTATTAATCGGAATGGTTTCATAACCATATTGTAATAAAATATGCTCAATCTGATTGTACATCATTCCTCTCCCTCTACAGAATTCCTCTTATTTTGATACAGTATCTCCATTTCCGTTCCTTTATAATAGCAGACAAATGAAGATTTATCTACTAATTCTCCTTATTTTGTCGAAGAAGAAATAATTATGGCAGCCGATACCTTCTTTACGTTTCCCCTATAAAAATATTATCATAGACAAAACATAAGAATCATAGGGGGGATTAACCGTGAAACAATTTTTAGAAAACTACAACTTATTATTTGCCATGACAATCCTGACAGCACTTGCAATTGCCTTCAAATGCATCGGCGCAATAGTCTATCAGATGCTTCTGCGGGACTCTGAACAGGTTCCCAGCACAAAAAATAAATGGATTCGTGCAATGTATACCAAATTTGAAGCCTGCTATAAGCTGAAAATCCCAATTCACAATCCTGACTGTTTTGTCGAAAATCATATGGCACAATACCATGTCTTTGGTATTTCCTTGAATACCCTGGAAAATACGGATATATTCTGTGGTCTTATTGTAACAGCTGTTACACTGTTAAGCATAATGTGCGGAATCTATTATGAATTTCCTCTGCGCTGGACACTAATCCACAGTATGACACTGGTATGCTTTCTTTTATTTCTTGCCGCCGGAGAACTTATGTTCCAGGTGCGCCATAAAAGAAATCTGCTTCATTTGCAACTATTAAATTATTTTGAAAATACTTTACAGGCAAAACTGGAAAATCAATATCTTCATCCAGAAGAGCGCAGAGCTTATGAAAATGCCTATTTCGACTCAGAAGAAGATACCGGGAAAAATGAAAAAGAGCAGAAAGAACCAATGATGGCGGCATCTTCTGAACTCTTTGGCAATCCTATTGCTCCTGATATGCAGGAATTGATTGATTCCCTGTTAGAGGAGTCAAAAATTGATAACGACATCAATGAACAGCAGGAAAAACTTCATGCTGCTGCCACCACTGAAAAATACCGTCTTGTAGAGGAAATCATAAAAGAGTATTTTTAATCAAAAGAAAGGTATGGTATTAATATGGAAAAAAGATATAGTATATCCGACGCTGCAAAACAACTGGAAGTAGAACCTCATGCCCTTCGTTACTGGGAAGTAGAGCTTGGTCTGCACATTGAAAGAAACGCACAGGGACACCGCTTTTACACACCGGAAGATGTTACTCTGCTCCAGCAGATTAAAGGTTTAAAAGAACAGGGCTTCCAGCTAAAAGCTATCAAAATAGTTCTCCCTGACATCCACAATGTATGTCAGATGGAGACACAGAAATTGTACCATCTACGGGAAGAGTTAAACCAGCAAGTCATGGACGAAAGCAGCCAAACATCCACATCGCATATGGCACAGGTCATGCCGCTTCATCCTGAGAGGATGGATGCCGCCTCCCAGAAGCAGACAGCCAAAGCTATGAGCGCTGAAGAAAAACTACGCCACTTTGAAGCAATGATGCGCAAAATGATCCGCAATACCGTCGCCGAAATGGACAGGGAATCTGAAGAACGCATCTGTGAAAAAATCACCACAAAACTCCTAAAAGAATTGGATTATCTGACACGCCAGAAAGAAGAACTGCAGGAACGGCAAATCAACTTGCTCAATCAGATTCTTGCCGAAGTGCGCCATGATTTGCCGGAAAGCGCAGCAAGTAATGAAGAATCTGTAAAGCAGCTTCAGTCACGCAATAAAGATAAAGCAAAAAAGAAAAAATTATTTGCTAAGTAGAACGAATGGTGTTAAAATTAGAGTCACTATTAGCAGATAAGAAAGGTAAGATACAATGGGAAATTTTCGATTTGATAAATGTGGTGACATTGAAGGGCTTTACTTAATACAGCCAGAGATACGCGGCGACGCAAGAGGTTATTTTATGGAAAGTTACAACTATCAGGATTTTAAGGACGCTGGACTTGACATGGTTTTTGTACAGGACAACCAGTCAAATTCCTCAAAAGGCGTTCTGCGCGGGCTTCATTTCCAGAAAGAACATACACAGGGCAAACTTGTCCGTGTTTTAAATGGCGAAGTCTTTGATGTTGTAGTGGATATACGCAAAGATTCTAAAACATTCGGCAAGTGGCATGGTGTTATTTTAAGCGCCAAAAAGAAAAATATGTTTTATGTGCCGGAAGGGTTTGCACATGGATTTTATGTGCTGTCTGATACCGCAGAATTTTTTTATAAATGTACTGACTTTTATGATCCATCTTCAGAAGCAGGTATTCCATGGAATGACGAAACTATTGGAATCAAATGGCCAATACCAGAGGGGGAAACTCCAATTCTTGCAGAAAAAGACAGAAAATATCCTCCTTTTTCAGAGGATATTGCCCTGAACTTTTAAAAAATGGAGGATTTCTATGAAAAAGATACTGATTACCGGCTGCAATGGGCAGCTTGGGAGGGCACTCAATTTCCTTCTAAAAGGAAAAAATATCGAAATCATCAATACCGACGTTGATTCACTTGATATTTGTAACGAAAGCCAGGTACTTGAACTTGTAAAAAAAGAAATGCCTGATACAATTATCAACTGTGCGGCACATACTTCTGTTGACAAATGTGAAACCGATCAAGAAAACGCTTACCAGATTAATGCAGTTGGTCCGGAAAATCTTGCTAAAGCAGCAAAAGAAATAAACGCACAGATTGTACAGGTATCAACAGATTATGTGTTTGATGGCAATACAGACAAACCATACACCGAAGCAGATAGTCCCTGCCCACAAAGTGTTTATGGCTCTACGAAACTGGCAGGAGAAAAAGCAGTTGCCGCTTGTACAGACAAGCACTATATTGTCCGAACCGCCTGGCTGTATGGCGATGGAAATAACTTTGTAAAAACCATGCTGCGTCTTGCAAAAGAGCGTGATACCATTACTGTTGTAAATGACCAGTTTGGCTCCCCAACTTCTGCCCTGGAACTTGGCCGGATGCTCCTTCATATTGTCGACGCCAGAGAATACGGAATATACCATGCCACCTGCGAAGGTGTGACAAACTGGTATGAATTTGCAAAAACTATCTTTTCCCTTGCGCATACAGAAGTCAACCTGGTTCCTGTAACCACAGAAGAATACACAGCGGCTGTTGCCAAACGCCCCGCTTTTTCTGTTCTGGAAAATCATCGATTAAACTCGCAAGGGACATACCGAATGAAGAACTGGCAGGATGCATTAGTGGAATATATGGAGAAATTGTCTTGAAAATACTATTTTACCAATGGAATGCTTATAATTTATATGATATCCGCATCACTTTAGAATCACTTGGACATGAAATCACAATGCTAAAGCAGCCGATTCTCAATCCAGAAGAAGATTCTGCCTATGTGAACCATCTTTGTGAACAGTTAAAAAAAGAGCATTATGACTTTCTCTTTTCCATTAATTTCTTTCCTGTCCTTGCACAGGCATGTCACGATTCCAGCCTGCCCTATGTCTGCTGGAACTGTGACAGCCCATTGCTTGCCATGTATCACAAATCTATTTTCTATCCTACGAATATTGTTTTCTGCTTTGACCAGTCTAATTTTAAAGAATTTCAGGCTCTTGGTGTCAAAAATATTTTTCACCTTCCCCTTGCTGTCCATACAGAACGCCTTTCCAGACAGATTCATATGGATAAAGCGCCAGAATATCCTGTTTCCTTTGTGGGAAGCCTCTATGAAAAAAATTCTTATGACCGTATTGCAGAAAAGCTTCCTTCCTATCTCCGTGGCTATTTGGAGGGCGCAATGAATGCCCAGCTTTTAATTTCTGGGGGCAATTTGCTGGAACTGCTTTTGACAGAAGATATCTGCCTTATGTTAGAAGAACTTACGGAATATCACCGTTCAGAACATTCTTTTGCCAGTATACATGCTCTCTTTGCCAGTACTGTACTGGGATTTAAAACGGCCTCCTTAGAAAGGCACCAGAATTTAAATGCCCTGTCTCTTTCTATACCAGTCCACCTTTTTACTGACAGCCAGACAAAGAACCTTCCGCTTGTCCATATACATGCTCCTGTCAATTATCTGTCCGAAATGCCACAGATTTTTCATGACAGCAAAATCAACTTGAATATGACAATTCCCAATATTAAAACCGGAATTCCGCTGCGTGTCTGGGATATTTTAGGGAGCGGCGGATTTGCTTTGACTAATTATCAATCGGAATTTGATGGCATCTTTCAGGCAGGAGACACGCTGGAAATCTTTGAAGACAAGGAAGAACTTCTGGAAAAAGCAACATTTTATTTAGAACATGACGGCATACGAAATAAAATTGCCAGGCAGGGATTAGAGCTTGTCACAAAAGAGCATAATTATACTGTCCGCATCAATCAAATGCTCTGCCAGATTAAACGCTGCCTAAACTAAATATAGAAAGGATTAAGAAACACATGAAATTATCAGATAAAATTCTAGAAGAAAAAAAGGAATATGAAGAACGGTTTTCGCTTGCAACTGAACGAATCCGCTCGATCTATAAAGAAACACAAGAAAAAGACTGCCCTGTCAGGAAACATGGCGCTGCTTTTGGAGAATGTTTTTTCTACACCGCTTCTTTTTTATTGCAGATTGCTGACTTTTTAGAGCAAAAAGAAAAGAAAAAACTGTCTGAATACTCCCTTGAGGAACTAAAGGCACTAAACACTACTCTATATCAGGATGTCCTTCCTGCAAATTATGAAAAAAGTTTTTCCAATCCGGCATATGCAAAAAAGACGCTTGGAGAAGAATTTTCTACGGTCTTGTGTACTTTATATACCGAACTTCGCAGTAATATCGCCTATGCCTTTGAGAACAGGCTCTTTTACCTAACCATCAGCTTTGAACTTTTTATCGAAATCTATAATATTTTAGAACAGCCAAACGCCGATGCCAAAGAGGTAAAATCTGCAATATATTATTATTTCTTTGACTATGCAGATCTTATGGCCGAAGACAATCTTCACGATTCCTTTGATCCGGAATATGACTTTGCCGCCGACATAATCTGCCACTGTGATTTGCAGGATTTACGCTATCTATATTATTTTGGAGAATATATTTCTGAAAATGAATTAAAAACAGCGGCCTATTTGAATACCTTGTCTGAAGAGGAAATCCACGATATGGCATTTACCTTTACTGATGGCTTCCGCCGCGGCTTTGAACTGTACCGGATTGACCTTTCAAAGAAAAGGGCAGTCAATATCCGCTACCGTCTTGGTATGGAACGACTGGTACGCACTATCATAGAACAATTTCGGGAACTTGGATTGAAACCTTGTATTTATCGTGCTGGCACCAGTATCCGTCAGCGAAGCCCACGCGGAAAAATCGGATATACCGGATCTTCCCCAAACAAACAGTACGACTACGACCACCGCATGGACGATGCCATCTTTTTTGACAAAGCCTATGCCGACCGTCGGTTACAGGTACAAAAACAAGTGCTGGAATCCATAAAAGACCTCTGTGCTGACTTTGCAGGCCCTGCCGTTATTGAAACTTTTGGCGAAGAACCTTTTAATCCGATTGAAAAAGAAGAAGCCCTGCAATATTCTGCAAAACAGCAGAAATGGAAAGTGGAATTTCAAGCAGCAAATGGTCTTTTAACCAATGAATATATTCCGGGGGATCAGACCAGTTTTTCGATTATCGCCTACCCTCTGCCGGAAATTGGGACAGATTATGAAAATATATTTGCAGAAACCATTCGTGTCAATACCCTGAACCAGACAGAATATCTGGATATTCAGACAAAAATGATTGATGCGCTTGACCAGGGCGAATTTGTCACCATTACCGGACGCAAAAAGAACAAAACAAAATTGACGGTCTCCCTGACACCAATAGAACAGCCCGAAAAAGAAACCCGTTTTGAAAACTGCCTTGCAGATGTCAACATCCCACTTGGAGAAGTCTTTACCACACCACAGTTAAAGGGTACAGAAGGTATACTTCATGTGACAAAGGTATTTTTAAATGACTTAGAATACCATGACCTTTCCCTGACTTTTAAAGATGGTGTTGTCACAGACTATAACTGCAGTAATTTTAACACCGAAGAGGAAAATAAAAGATATATCCGTGCCAACGTTTTATATCACCATGATACCCTTCCAATGGGCGAATTTGCAATTGGAACCAATACAACCGCTTATGCCATGGGAAAAAAATACAATATTTCCCATCTGCTCCCTATCCTGATTGCAGAAAAAACCGGACCGCACTTTGCAGTAGGCGATACCTGTTTTTCCCATGAAGAAGAACTTACCACTTACAATCCCGATGGCAAAAAAATGATTGCAAAAGAAAATGATTACTCTCTGCTACGCCATACCGACAGCCAAAACGCCTATTTTAACTGCCACACAGACATCACGATTCCATATGATGAGCTGGGTGATATCTGCGTACACACAAAAGACGGAAAAGTAATTCCAATTATTCAGGATGGCCGCTTTGTCCTACCTGGAACAGAGCAGTTAAATAAGGAACTGTAGGAAAAGAACTGCTACAGTTCCTAAAGTTCTATAAATTGGCAAAATCCAGGAATAAAAGCTTCATCTTCTCTTCACTGTCTACAAATTCATTTCCATGATTTGTACCAGTATACAAAAGTTTTCCGTCCCTATAGGCAAACAGGGTATTCAAAGGCAGTTCTTCCCACAAGCTCCCATCTAACGGCCTTGTGGAAATCACAACTGCCTCCCCCCTGTGGCAACAAAAGAGGCTTTCTTTATAATTGGTATGGACATAAAAAAGTTCTCCATCATAAAAAATAAGATTTAATTTATTTTCTGGTGATATCTTTGAAATAATCTCATCCATTAAATGAAACCGTTCTTCCTGCGTCAATGCCCTGTTTTTCCGCTCCTGTTCTACATTCACCCTGCTAATCATATAGCTAAGAATCCTCTCGCTGTCTGTCTCCCCCTCCTGCATATGCACAAAAGGATTCAGTGCATCACATTCAAAAATAGTCCCATTATGCGCCAATGTCCAGACACGCTCCTGATTATCCCGCATTACAAAAGGATGGGTGTTTTCGTATTCCAGATTTCCCCTTGTTGCAAGCCGAATATGTGCAATCATATTGTCTGCTTCAATCTTTGCCTGAAGCCTCTGTTTCAAATAATCACTTTTGCAGGAATTTTCCGGTTGTTTTTCCAAAGACACTGCATTTCCATAAAAAAATGCCATCCCCCACCCATGGGGATGTTCCACACCATGCGAAAAGAACTCCCGCAGCAAATCATTTAACAGAAGCTTCTTTTTCGAACTGACTCCAAACAATTCACACATTTGCTCTTTCCTGCCTTTCCTTTGCTAATTTCAGTGCTTTTTTTACATAGCTGCCCTGAAACTGTTCCCGGATTTTCCATGCATACCGATTTTGGGCATCTAGAAACTTCTCACATTCAAACGCTAAAACCTCTTCTACCGGAATCCTAAGAGATTGGTAAAATTCTTTCATTGCCTCAATTATTTTGATTGCTGCACCTGCAACGGAATAATTTTCTCCATCGGAAAGCACAATTCTGACTGTCTTTAAATCATACCGTGCGGCATTTTTAAAATTCTGCACTGCCTGTATCTGTTCCTTCCCTTTAAAATGCCAGTCTTTTGAAGCAGCAAGCCATACCATAAGAAGCTGTGCAAAAACAATATCCTTTTCCTCCACGCCAAACTCCGAAAGGGGATTTAAGTCAAACATCCGCAGTTCAATATGGTTCACCCCATTCTCCCGCAGGGCATCCAGACTGTTTTCTCCCTTCGGTTTTAAGCGAATCGGATAATATAATTCTGACGCTGCTTTTAACAGTCCACTATCCACATATTTCTGAATGCTGGCAGCATAGGCATCAATATTGGAATAGTCAAAAACTGGCGCAAACTCATTCCAATATCCTATTTCACTGCATCTGACTGACGCCATGCCAGTAAAAATATCCCTGTCATAAACTCCTTTTTCCACAAAAGAACTGTCCATAACCGGGCTTGCAGCCGTAATTGCCACAAGAAGCCAGCCGTAAGCCGCCATTTTCTTTGCCAGATTCAGATAAAGATGATTTTTATATTCTGTATAATCCCTTATCTCCTGCAATCTAAAATTTTCTTTTAATAATTCTTCCGAAAAAGAAAAATTCACATGAATTCCAGAAAAAGTCATTTTATAGCGTCCATATTTATCTGACAAATAATCCCGGTACGCCGTTTTGGACACATTTTCCCCTTCAAAACGTGCAACCGGAATATCCCTTTCATTCTCAATATAAGGTGGATTGGAAAAAGGCCATAGATATTCTTTTTGGGGAAGGCTCTGCAACTTTTTGTGAATACGGCGGCTGTGGGAGTTAAGTTCCTTTACAGCGGCCTCTATGCTGTTATGCACTGCCGTGTTAATTTCTGTCTGATTTTCGCAAAAGTCCTTTACAATATGCGCATCCTCAGGAAAAGGATGCAGGGTATGCGCAAATTTTCCATTTCCAAGAACCCGCAGACTCTCCATCTCCAATCCAAAATATCCATCCAAAATATGCGTTTTTATCGATTCCTTCTCGATGTGCAGCATCACAACCTCCCATATTCCTCGATATAATCATCCATACTCTTTCCTGACAAAAGCCCCTCTGCCATTTCTCTTGCAGGACTGAGAAGATTTTCTGCTCTTTGATGCAAAGACACCAAAAACTTTTCTTCTCCAAACCCTCTTTTGTGCAAGCCTGCTTTTGCAATATCCAGTACATCCATAATAAGAACAGAAACTTTCTTCCAGTCAAAGGTATCAGGAAGCTCTTTTTTTACAAACATACGCCTAAGCTCGGAAGCATTATACCCTTTATGATAAATCACATGATCATTCTCTAACAGCCCTGTCAATGCACCAAGATTTTCCATCAGACCGGCATGCAATGCTGCTGATGCCATAATCTCCTTTACCGGCTGCTCACAGACACTGCGAAATTCTACCGTTCCCTGGAATGTCAAATCTTCAAATTTGAAGGAACGCAAATATTGCAAATCCGACAATTCCGGCTGAATACAAATATTTTGATAACCATTCCCATCAAAATATTCTCCAACAATTTCATCCAGTTCAAAATATTCTGCCAGTGATACCGGATGAAAATTAACATATTTTCCTTCCCGTTCCACGCAATACAAACTCATACTCGCAATATAGCGTATAATTTCATCGGTTGATTCAAACTCCAGACCATACATATCTACATTATGCCTGTTCAGCCCATGAAGGCTGTTCCGCCAAAAACCATCCCGGCTGCAGAGAATCTCCTGATTTTCTCCCCATGGAGAATTTGCAAAAACCAGCGCCTTAAGTGGCTCTAACTTTGTAAACGTGTTTAACGTTTCTACCAGACTGCCTTCCTCTACATCCATCTGTATCTGGCTTGCACAGGAAAACAGCCCAAAGTTTGGGTGATTGTGGAATAAAATCTTCCTGCCATACTCTTTATAAGAAGAAAGATGATGCAGCAGCATACGGTACCGTTCACTGACTACAGGCACATTATTGTTGACAGCATGACATGGGTTAATCCCCATTCCCGTCAGCGCATGGTTATATTTCCCTAAAGACTCCTGTACAAAGCAATAATATGATACGAACCGCTGATACAATATGTTCATATCTAATTCTGTCCCAAAGGAAAACTCCAATGTATTATAACTGCAGTCAAATGAAATCCCATCTCCCGTCTCCTCATCAATTGCCTCTTCCAATTTTCTATTTTTCATTTTTTCCAACCTCTGCATATGAGTATAAGGAACGATGGCACCCCTTCATCGTTCCCGGCAAAATTTTTGCAGCATCTTGCTCCTGCTTATGGAAAGTATATTAACACCATTTACCTACTATGTCAATATGTTTATATGTTATACATCCCTTTTTCTTTCACTTCCCAAAACTGCATTCTTTCTACTCTACAGAACCATTAATATGCTCGTCCAGCTTGTGAATTAATTCCTCCAAATCACATTGATGTGTCTGACATGCCTGCTCCAATGTCTCCCTCGGGGACATATGGCAGGATATACAGTGCATTCCCATTTCATTAAAACACTCCGCCGCAGACGGATGATACTGTAAAATTGCTCCTATTAATGAATATTTTGTAATAACCATTTACAACCTCATTTCTGTAAGGAACTGTCCACAACAACATTTCCTTACTTGTCATTTTTCCTTGCATATTATATACTATTGGAAATGGAGATACAAGAACGGAGATTTATTAATATGACGCCAGAAGAAGCATCAAAAAAAACGCTGGAACAACTTCTTCCGCTTCTTAAGGAAGGACAGGCTGTTGAAATCCACCCACAGGGAAGCAGTATGTTTCCGCTTTTAACAGAAGGCAGGGACAGTGTCATGATTCAGGCATTAGATGGTACTGTGCCAAAAAGAGGGGATATTTTACTCTACCAGAGAAGCAGCGGGCTTTTGGTGCTACACCGGGTTTGCCGTACCCGGAAAGAAGGTTATTATTTTGTCGGGGACAATCAGACAGAAGTGGAAGGACCTTTGGATTTTTCACAGCTTCTTGGCATAGTAACACAGATTCGGCGCAAGGGACGACTTTTTTCTGTACAACATCCTGTTTATCAGGCGGTCAGCAGAGCATGGCTTTTTGTGCGCCCAATCCGCCACTTGATCAGCCGGCCAATTGGGATATTATGGCGTGCCATCCAGAACAAATTACGAAGATTTTTATAGATATCATTAAAAAATGAGGAAATCACATGAAACAGGAAGAAACACTTTTCTTAAAAATATTAAATGCTTCTCTTCATCCAGAAGATACTGCCCTCTGGCAGTCTTTTGATCCTGCTTTATTGCAGGAACTACAGCCAAAAATTTTTACACTTGCCAGAAAGCATAAAATTCTTCCACCAGTATATGAACTGTACTGCTGCAAGGAAATTTCACTGGAACATACTCCTCAGCTTACCTCAGAAATTTCCACCTATGCACTTTCCTGCTACCAGATGTATGGCTTTACGAATTATGTTTCCAGGCTTTTGGATTCTGCTGAAATTCCCTTTTTCCTTTTAAAAGGGATCAAGCTTTCCGAGCTTTATCCAAAGCCGGAATTCCGCCGTTTTGGAGATGTGGATATCCTGATTAATGATGACACTCTTTTTGAAAAGGCAAGACAGCTCTTGTCAGAAAATGGTTTTCAATCCCAAAAACTTTTAGTAGACCATCACATTGAAATGACCTATGTACGGCCGGAACGAACTTATATTTTAGAACTGCACCGAAAAGCCATTTCCAGCCAGGACAGCAAAAAGCTGGACACTTCCATTAACAGGTTTTTTGACTCTCTTCCACTAGAACAGCCGCTTTCTCCCGCAGTGGAAGCATTTTACCTGATTCTTCATATGCTGCAGCATTTGCTAAGCTCCGGCTTTGGCGTTAAACTGCTCTGTGACTGGGTTGTATATCTGGAACACCATATAGATAAAATAGATTCCGTACAGCTAAAAACCATCTTAGATGAGCTTGGCCTCTTTACCTTTGCGCATACCATAACAGAACTCTGTGTCCAAAAACTGGGACTGACTATGGTTCCCGAATGTTTCTGCCAGCCGCTTTCTGACAAAAAACAGAAAATGGCGGTATTGGCAGAAGATATCTTTACCGCAGGCGAATTTGGAAAAACCGATCCCTCCCGTATGCTGATTTTAAAAAATGGTTCCTCTTTTTCTGACTATTTAAAAGAATTCCATTTCCAGATGAAGCGACGCTATCCGTCCTTACAGCGTATTGTACCATTATGGCCGGCACTGTGGATTCTGACAGGATTCTATTTTGTTTACAATAACCGCCATTTGCGCCACACAAGTACACACGATATTTTACAAAATGCCAAAGCGCGCCAACGCCTGTTAGATAAAATGCGGATTCGTCTCTAAAAAAGCGCACCAACTTTGTTGGTGCGCTTAACGGCTGCTACATGACAACGCAACTTCCTATCACACAAGAAAGGTTAAAATTATGCGGGCAAATAATACTTTTACTTTACGCAATATTGGTGATATTTATTTTATTCTTCCAGCAGACCGGACAGCCTTCCTGTCTACTGACCAGATGCTTACCATCAATGAAACAGGCGCTTATCTCTGGAACTGCCTGCAAAAAAATGTGACATTAGAAGAACTGGCTTCTGCGTTACAAAATTATTACCAAATCGATTATGAAATGGCGTATGAAGATACCAAAGGATTCCTTGTATCACTACAAAAAATCCATGCGATAAGCGAGTAAAGAACTGCTTTATTCCTGCCAAGCAACACGCCAGGCGAACATACCTGCATGTATACTTGGAAAATGCAGATTGTGAGAATAAATTTTCAAACACACTGCAGGCAATGCACTTTCTTATATGCCACAATAAATAATCCTGCTGCAATCAGCATATTTCCCACAATAATACAGATATTTTCTAATCCAATCTGCAAATTATTTACCTGATTCAGCATACGGCTAACCTGTTCTGAATAAATAAACTTTGCTACCTTTGCAATTGTATGATTAAACCCTGACAACATAGGCAGAAAAGAGAAAACCACCATAACCGGTACCGTTATAGAAGTAGCCATCATTTCTGTCCGGCTCCAGATGCCAATTGCCGCTCCGATCAAAATAGAGGCTAAAATCCCCACTGCCATAATTCCCATAAAAATAATACTCTCTTTTAACTTATAGTTGCCAGCAAGGCAGATTACCATTGCCCCAAGCATGCACACAAACCAGATATAACTGCCAATCCCCAATAAATACTCATGCGGCCTTACATTTGACATCATCAATACCCGAAGTGTATTTTTCTCCTTTTCTTCTGCTATCACAGCCGCCATACTTGTCAAAGGCGCCATCCCTATATACATTGCAGCAAACATGGTTACAAAATAATTCTTTGGCATTTCTTCTATTTGTATTGCCTCATTCATTATCAGGGTAAGCACAGGAAACATGACAAACTGAATCAAAATGGCCTTATTTTTAAAAGTATCTTTTATTTGCTTTTTAAAAACCGCAGCAATATTATTCATATCCTCCCAACTCCTTTCCCGTAAGTTTAATAAAAACATTTTCCAATGTTGGCTCTGTGGAATGAATCGCTTCAATCCTGTTTTCTTCTAAATATTCTTTCACCAGAAGAGCAGAAGCAGCACTATTCTCCAGTATTGTCATTTCTCCATTTTTTAAAGTTATCCGAAGTTTATTCAGATGGTCATATTTCTTACAAATATTCATTGGTACCCCGTATTCTACAATGCTGCCTTTATTTAACAATGCAACATGGTCACAAAGATATTCTGCCTCATACATATTATGTGTTGTAAGAAAAATCGTTGTCCCCTTTTCCCTTTGCTCTGCCAGAATACAATGTATCTCTCTTGTCGTGACAGGATCCAGACCAGAAGTCGGCTCGTCCAGAAAAAGTATCTTCGCATGATTCATCAATGCCCTTGCCAGTGACAACCGACTCTTCATGCCTTTTGATAATTTTGAAACTGCAGTACGACGATTTTCATACAAATGAATCCTCTTTAAAATATGATCAACGGAATTGCGAGGTACATGATAAATTTCGGCATAAAAACACAAATTGTCATATACCGACAAACGGTCATATAATCCAAAACTTTCCATCATTGTACCGATTTGTTTATGTTCCAGTGCAGTTAGCTTTTTTGTATCCCTTCCAAGAAGCTCTGCATATCCGCTATCCTGCTGCATTTGTCCTGTCAGAATTTTTATAAGTGTGGTCTTTCCTGCCCCGGACGGTCCTAACATCCCAAAGATTTCCCCCCGCTGTACTTTAAAAGTAATATTATCCAGAATCTGATGTTTTGCAAGCTTAAGAGAAAGATTTTTTGTTATAATCATATCACCCATTTTTAGAAGCCTCCTTTTCTTTCAAACGCCGCAATGCTTCTTCCATCTGCCTGTTTTCCATCTTTTCTTTTATTAACATAGTAAAAAAACTCCCAAGAAAGGAAAGCCCAAAGCAAAGAAAAAACATTACCCATGGCTGCCACATATTTGCGGGAAACCAGTGAAATATGACAATAAAAGAAGCTATAATGGCTGTCAAAGAAAGCAGCATACCAATTGTCCTCAAGCAAATTGACATTTTCTTTATCAATATATCTGTAAAAAAAACAAAACGCACCCCAACATTCAGAACCGAAATACATAAAAACTGAAAAGAAATCTTTACCGGAACCCCCTGGCTTCCCAGTTCAAACATGGCAGAAATCTCCTTCGCAGAATTTCCGAATATCAGACATAAAATATTCATCATTAACATCGTAAATCCAAATATGATCATTACCTCTGCCAGATAACCAAAAATTGTTTTCTTTTCTTCCATTTATATCACCCCTAATCTTTTTTTCAAAGCATCCGCATATTGCCTTGAAGCTATAATTTGTTCGCCATTTGTCATAGTAATCCGAATTCTTCTGTTAATGTCCGCTTTCAATGATTGAATTTTTTGCAGATGAACCAGAAGGGATTTGCTTATACGGAAGAAACCGTATTCCTCCAGCTGCTGCTCCAGCTCATACAACCGAAAATCCGACTCATATATTTCGTCATCTGTGTAAATAAAGCACTTCCGCTCCACACTTTCTATATAGATTACCTGTGCGATATCCAGTAAGTAAATTTCATTGTCCTTCCTGCCCGTTAACTGCTGATTCATCATCCGCAATGTCGATAAAAGCTTTTCCACATCCGATGTCAATTTCTTACAGGTAACAGAAATTTTTAAATCTTTTGCTTCTTCATCAATCAAAATCTCTATCTTCAAAATACCACCTCCCTCCTGAAAGTTATTTCTATTATACTTTATACTACACAGCGTTCAACCACCTGAAACACAGAATGCCACTTTTCAAACGTAAGATGCCAGTATCTTGTGTCCCACTGCTACTACCTGCCACACTTTCCATTCAAAAAATAAAAGCAGGTATTTCTACACCTGCTTTTATTTTTGTATCTCATTCAGCCAATCAAAACATTCTTTCCTTCAAATGCAAACCCATACATTCTAATCCGTTCTGCTGGAATTCCCTTTGCCTGCAAGGATTCTGCATAACGCTTTTTTTCAATCTGCAAAAGCGCTTCCTTTACCGTATCTTCCAGACTTTTCTCCTTTTGCGGGCGATACACTTTGAACTCCAGGATAATGGCATCGTCTTTTTCATTTCCTTTTAATGGTTCCAGCATAATATCATAACGCCCAAAACCACTTTCACGGTTTGAAGTAATTGTATAGCGGTCTGCTAAATCCGTCATCAACCCCAGCACAAACCCATGATAAAAACGTTCCGGCTGTGATTTTTCCGATGGCTTTCTGCCTGTATCAAAATTACTGAATGTATCCAGGGTAACACGGTTCATGTACTCATTCATTGCATCAATATCTCCTGACAACAATGCCCTGACAAAATCATTGTATGCCGGTGAATACTTTCGAAACCACCCCCTGACCATATCCTGGAACATAAATTTGACTTCTTTATTAGTAAGCTTTAAGTCATACTCTGCACCCCGCTCGCTAAATATATAATGTTCCACCTTCAAATAACCGCTTGCCAAAAGCAGACTCCAGATGGCATCTTCGTTGTTGTCAAGCTGGTTAAATACAATCTGCTCATCAATTATTGTATGATTTGTTCCACCATTTAGCAAATCTTCCATAATAACCTTTACATTTTTACTTCCTTCCTGTATCAGCTTTCCAACAAGACTGTTACTGCTGGTATTCGCCCAGTAAATCGAAAATTTTCTTTTATCAAGAAAATTTATAATTGACCATGGATTATAGATATCTGTCCTGTTTCCAAATGTAAAGCCATCATACCAATCCCGAACTCCTTTTTCCATATCCTCCAGTGAAAACTCATGCAGGGCTTCTGTCACCTCTTTTTGGGTAAAGCCAAAAAAATCCGCATATTTATCAGAAGTTGCCGTGATCACTTCAAGATTATTTAAGTCAGAAAAAATACTTTCTTTACTAACACGTGTAATTCCTGTCATAATTGCCCTGTCAAGATACGGATTCGTCTTAAAAGTGGAATGAAACAGATTTCCTGTAAATGCCACCATCTCTTCCCAATAACCGTTCACATAGGCTTCTTGCATTGGTGTATCATACTCATCCAGTAAAATAATAACTTTTTTCCCATAATACTGCATCAGCAATTTGGAAAGCATATTTAACGACATCGCCGCAATATATTCATCCATTTCCCATGATACTTCATTAAAAAGTATTTTTTCTTTCTCACTCATTAATCCATCCACAGTTAAAAGAAAATCATATTTATCATACTGTTCATAAATCAGACGGCATATCATTTTGCGCATTTGTGAAAAATCTCTTGTTCCTTTTACCCCTGCAAAACTGAGACTGATAACCGGAAACTTTCCCTGCAAGCTGTGGTATTCTTCCTCCTTCCATATATTCAGCCCTTCAAACAAATCACTTCGATTGGCATATTCCACAGAAAAAAACTGTTCCACCATACTCATATTCAATGTTTTTCCAAACCGCCTTGGACGGGTAATCAATGTCACTTCATCTTCATTTTCCCACCATTCTTTAATAAACAACGTTTTATCTACATAAAAATTATGCCTCCCCACAACCTTTTCGTAATTCTGTTTTCCGATTCCAATTACTCTTGCCATACGCTCTCCCTTTTATTCTGAACCTATTGTCGGAATTCTTTCACCTCAAAATGCCTGTTTGTCAGCAATACGCATTAACTCACGCTCTGACTCTATCTCGGATGGATATGGATATGCCCTGGCACACTTTTCAAACTTTCTTTTGATTGCCTCTGCCTTAGAAAAATCCGACTCACAAAGCAGCGCATATGCATATTCTGTCCTCAGCACAGCCAGAAACTTTTTCATTGATTTCATAAACTTTTGCTGCTCCTTTGTAAAAAGCTTTGCCGCCGCCTCTTTATTGCCATCAATCAATTCACAATACATTCGGTCACAAGTCAGTAAACTCCTGTAAATTCCCACTATTCCACTTTCTATTTTAAGGAAATGTGCCATCAATTTATTGGCCTCTTCAAAACTCTGCATATCCATAAGGCGGTTACAGGCAAAAACACCAATCGTAGCAATCACGCTGTTGCGCATCTCATCATCAGCAGGCATACGAAACCATTCCTCTGGCATATCTTTCAACCGAATCCCCTTTGCCTGCTGCTCCTGTACCTTCAGTTGTATCCAGAAGGAACGAAGCGCCTTATCATCTTTTGCCAGCGAAAGTGCATTGTATCCATCATTGTCAACAACGCCCAACCGCATAGGAACACCATTCATAAGCCCCAAAATAAAGCCAATCACAGAAAACATCAGCAATGAAACTGTCAAAAAGTTCATCCCCGGAATAATTAAATAAAAGCATAAAAATATAGCAGATACCACAATATTCATAATAGAACCGCCAAAATTATATAAAGCAACAGGAATTTTCCCATTTACCATGTCAGGCGGATTCATAAGACATTGTCCCCCTGTCCCTGTAAGTGAAAAACGTTTCCGTCTAATCCTGCCATTTTCCTTTAACCACATAAAATTCATAATCCGAAAAGAGCTGAACTGATATCCTGTGGCCAGCCCAAAAACCAAATGCCCTGCCTCATGTATAACCATCTGCACCAAAATGCCAAAATACATAATAATAATTAATAAAAGCATTGTACAAAATTCTTCTAAAGGCGTTCTATCTACTGACTTATGGGCATCAATAAAAACCCCTATCAATACTCCACAAATTGCCCCAATCACCACAAAAAATGCTCCTGCAATCCATTGCTGCCACGAACGCTTCCTCTTTTTCTGTTTCTTTTCCATTTTACCTTCTCCCTATAGTTGTGTGGTTGTCGTCTCCATACCTCTAGAGCGTGTAACTAATTAAATGAAAAAACATTCTCCTTGTTCATTTAATTTATTTACAGTTCCTAAAGTTCACGATAATATGGGCATATATCTTCATAATGCCCATCTTTCATCCGAAACCCTTGTGGAATTGTTCCTAACAAGACAAATCCCAGACGTTCATAAAGATGACGTGCATGGATATTGGTTGCTACAACGGCATTAAACTGCAATATCTTAAAGCCATGGAGCTTCCCCTGCATCATACAATCTAAAACTAACTTTTCGCCAATATGCTGTCCTCTGAAATCTGAACTCACTGCATAGCTTGCATTACATATATGGGCACACCGGCCAACATTGTTGGGGTGCAATATATACAGCCCGCAGACCTCCTCTGTTTCAGAATTTACAGCAACCGCACTATATGTCTGCGAAGCAAAGAATTCCGCTCCTGTCTGAACTGTCAAAAGTTCTTCCTGCGGAAAAGCATTGCCTTCCTCTACAATTTCATTCCATATTTTAATCATCTCTGACAAGTTTTTTTCTTCATAACCCATTATTTTAATCTTCATAAAATCCCATGCCTCTTTATTTTTTATTCCACTGATAAAACTCTTTCAAATATCATAAATGGAAATTAGCTGCGTTCAAAAGATAAATATCTTGTTCCCTGAAAAGATAGTTTGCCTACATCACCTTCCGCCAGCATCCCATACTCGGAACCTGTAACAGAAAGCTCCATTCTATCCCCACTCTCAACCTGAAATGTCACATAATGCCATGTTGAAGAAGTGGTGCTGTATCCATGTACTCCAGTCACATCGCCTGCATTTGCATGATTATGATGTGAAACTTCCGTTCTTTTTGACACGACTTTTGCTGTCACTGTTAAACGTGGGGAATTGTTATTTTTATTCCAGGTACTTATCCCTCTCACTATAACCGCAATAAAAACCCCAATAGTAAACAGAAATACAATAAAAAACATAGTATCAAATCCACCAAAGACATCAAATCCACTATACCCAAATCCCATATCAACCCCTCCTAAGCCTTTTCATATAATGAGTATAACACAAAACATATGAGAATTGGTAAACTGATTGAAATACTTTCAAAAAATAAGGAAAGGCTCATCTGGTTTATCATAAGATTAGAGCGTGTTTTTTCGATTGCTACATCAAAAAGCAAAATCGGAGAGTATTCAGAGCATAAGAGTCATTCGCTTTTTCTATCCAATTTACCGCCCCTTGCTGTTTCATCAACTTTTGCAGAATACTCTCTGCAATTTTTACGATGGAATCATTTAGTTGTTGACTGGGTTCCTGTTTTACTCTAAGCGCATTTCTCAATAGCAGTTCTATCTCGATTTTGCTGCTACCCCCCTTTGGATTATTCTTCATGGATTATCACCTCGTTTCACTTCATTGAAAACCCCCTTTCCACAAAAACAGCAGACATTTGAGTATTTTGTCTCTTATCCTCTTCCAAAACATATTTTCACATAGGAAAATCAAAAACTGGCCAAGAATCAGAAATTATTCAACGGCATACCACTGATACCTTTGTTATGCTGCTGTTATAGTTCCCAATGCGGTTAATATAGCTTTCCGTAACCGATGTCGTATAATACAGATACGGCGAACACACACAATAACATCTCACCTTTTCTTCATCGGAGAACGCCCCAAACATAGGGGAACGTACTAAATTAAGCGTTTCTCCCGTAGAAGAATTCTTAAGATCATAGCCAAAACTTCCTGCAGACTGTATTATTTCGTATCCCATGCAATCATAGTCTGCCGATGAATTATAAACAAAGCTCTGTTCTCTTTGCTGTTTGAACACCCTGTCATTGTTAATACCAAACTCAGCATGATAGCAAGAGTCGCTGCATTTCGCCTTTTCCTTGATTTCGTTTGCCATTTGTTAGAATTACACCGTAAAATCCAAACGATAGCCAAAGTACATAAAAGTACGGATACCGAGAGCAAAACCAACAGCGTAATAGTATCAATCTCCGTAAATACAATTTTCTCATTGCCTGTCAGCGTATCACTTGAAACAATATCGCCTGCAAAAAAGTCTGTTCCGAGCAAAAAAGGCAGCGGCAACGGTAGACGGTAAATGCTTGTTTTGGATAGACCTATATAGGGAATAATCACTGATACCGCACCTATAAGCAGAGTTAGTGCATATTTTTTTGCCAAAACAGAAATGAACATCAGAAGTATCGCAAGAAATACGCCACCAAAGAGGCGGAGCAATCCTATACATACATATCCCTCGAATAGTGTTATGCTTTTGCCGCCACCTGCAGAGTAACTAAGGCTTTGAATGGGGTAACCTCCATTAGGCAGACCGTATTTGATACTGTAAAATCCGTATTCAATAAGCGAGAGGCTTACACACATCAAGAGACGCCTGCAATAATAATGAGCAGCTTATGCCGAGAGCTTTTTCGTCCCTCTTTTGCGGTCAAAATCAAAGCGTCCATTTGGCAGCTATACTCGGAACAGAATACGGTTAGTAAACAGCGAATACGGGTTTATTATCTTGAGCCAGATATTGCTTGAAAGCTCTGCGATGCACCTATCATAATCAAGCATAAGGCTACTCCCAAATTATAAACAAATGGGACAAGGGCATTACACCAAAACATGGAAATCAGTAGAAATACCATGCCCACAGCCCATACGCCAATTGCCCTTGTAACTGCGGACAGAATGGAGTATTGCAATAAATTACAGTTTACCGCAGCCGCACTGAAATTGCTGACAGCGTACAACGGAAGATTATGCCCGTCCGTTGTTCCAAATGATAAGGCAAAGCCTATATAATCCAGAACGGAAAACCATATCGCAACACTTATTACAAACAAAGTAGCTGCAACAATTTTAGCTAATGTGGTCTTTTTACCGCCGTTAGAATTTGCCAGTAACAGCATATTCATCTGCGTTTCCTTTTTAGGCAAAGGCTGATGAATATGCTCCGCCCATAATAAAGATTATAGATAACACTGTTTTTACGCACTTCATAAGTCTGAGCCTGTTCTTTGTAAAGCAAAACATTTTCTTTTGCTTTCTCTGCCACCTCCGAAGCATAACTACGATAATGATAGAAATATTCCATAGGCTGAACATAGTATTTTTCTAAGATGTTTCGGTCACTATATACATTTTCCGTCATCGTATTTGGATTACCTGTGGCTGTGCTTGCTGTCATATCAGCCGTAGCATCTGCTAATGGCTGATATAGGTCAAGAAGATGATTGATTTTTTCGGTAGTTATCTCTCCACTATAATTTTCATAGAGCTACCAATACACGCTGTTCCAACTGCGGCTGCCACTTCCGTCCGCCAAGTAGGAATATGAATGAAATTCATCATTTATTTTGAACAGGTTAATTACGCTGAACAGTATGAATACAACAAGTATTGACCGCTTGCAAAATAATTTATAAAATTCATATCTGATTAAGTGTGGCATTTTTTCTCTCTCCAAAATAATATAGAAATACATCTTCCAAGTTAGGGGAAACTTTTACTGCGTTTGCTGCAGGCAACATATCACTTACAATTCTTACTGAAAAGTTTTCGCCCTGCTGCTTCATATTGCTGACATAATGTTTGTTACTAAGGCAGGCAGCATCTTCTGCATTTGCTGTCACTTCCCACACTTTACCGTAAATACTCTGTTCTAACGCATCAGTCGTTCCTTGTGTAATCAGCGTACCTTGCGGGACTTGCAGAGCCGCAACGAGCGAATGTTTTTACTCACGCTGCTTGTGGTAAACCTTGCGGACAACAGGCAGCAGCTTGACAATCAGATTTTTCAGACGGCGGGCGTGGCGCAGAAAGCGAACTGCTCCCTTGTGCGCCTTGACTATC
>CANSYK010000014.1 GCA_947651225.1 uncultured bacterium
CTGTCCGTCAGACCAGAGGTTTGCCATCCGGCTTCCTTCAGATTCCATCTCACGGTGGACACCCTTGCCATTGGCTGTAAGTTTCCCACTATCAGGGCACTTTACGGACTTACACCGATTAGATTACGCCCATGCTGGGCGAACTACAAAAGAAAAAGGAATGCAATGCATTCCCATCTTCCTTATTTCCTTTTTTGTATGTAGCCTGAACTCTGACGGAGATTGGAATCTACATAACGGTTAAAACCAAGCCACTCCAGTGTAGGTTCTGCCTTATCATAAACTTCTGTTACCATCTCCAGTTTTGCGTCCATATTGTCAGCATATGCCAGTGCAAGAGCCTCTGCCATCGCCGGTTTTTTGGGAGAACCGAACTCCAGCTCACCATGATGTGCCAGAATACAGTGGCGAAGCTCTGCTGCCAGTGTTTTAGGAAATCCAGGAATCAGTTCTGCTTCTTTTCCAATCAGCTCTGCTCCCAGAAAAATATGTCCCAAAAGCTGCCCATCATCTGTATATTCATTTGCCGGAAATTCTGAAATTTCCCACATTTTTCCTACATCATGAAAAAGCGCCGCCGTAATCAGCAAATCCCTATCAATTATCGGATAACAGGACGCCACAAAACTGCATATTTTTGCAACCGCAAGTGTATGCTGCAAAAGCCCGCCCACAAACGCATGATGAACAGATTTCGCTGCCGAATGCTGTTTAAACTCTGTAATAAAATTGGTATCTTCAATAAAATATTTTTCTGCCAGCTTTCTTAAATGAGGCTCAGTAATTGTCATAACTACTTTCTTTAATTCCTGATACATTTCCTCACGATTATACTTGGAAGACGGAATATATTCTGCAGGATCATATTCTCCCTCCTGTGCCTTGCGGATACGGCTGACATTAACCTGACGGCTTCCCTGAAAGGAAGTCACCATGCCATCTGTCATAATAAAATCCATGGAATCAAAATCATCAATTCCATTATTCAATTCCCACACTTTGGCATCAATAATACCTGTTTTATCCTGTAACAACAATGAATAATATGTCTTTCCTGCCTTCGTCTTTAATATCTGCTTGGATTTGCACAGATATATCCCAAAAAACTTATTTCCTTCTTTGTACTCTTCAATATAAGTCATAATTCTGCCACAGGCCGCTATACGGCACTCCTTTCTCTAAAGAAAGTAAATGCGAAACACTAAAAACTAGTTTCGCATCAATTGTCTATATTGCATCATATCACATTTCCTCATTCCATACAAGTACCGTCTTTAAAACTACTCCTGTTTTTCATAGCATTTCCGCAGCTTCTCCAGTGCCTTTTTCTCAATTCTTGACACATAAGAACGTGAAATCCCATACATCTGTGCTATCTCACGTTGTGTTTTTTCTTCTCCTCCATTTAATCCATACCTCATCCGGATAATTTCCTGCTCCCGTTTACTTAATGCCTGCCCTACATATTCCTCCAGCCGTGAAATATCCTCCTCCCGTGTCACACGCTCCACCACATCTTCATCCACATACTCAATCACATCAATCAGGCTGATTTCATTGCCTTCTTTATCTGATCCAATAGAGTCATACAGATAAACATCCTTCGCTGTCTTTTTTTCTGAGCGGAGCATCATCAGAAGCTCATTAGCTGCCCAACTAAGATGACAACAGTTAGGAACACATCATATGATCTCAGTGTTCCCCTGTATCTTTCCTGTTCTCCATTCCTTTTTTCCTTATTACAAATATGCATATTATCAGCAGAATACATACAATAATAACGCTGAATAATATCAGATATTTCCATCTATCTAATGGTGTTTTTAATTTTAATTCTGGATTACCACCAAATAGCCCTTGCTCTGCAATTGCTCTTAACTCCTCTTCGGTGTATTCTTCAAAATGATTATCTATTTCCTTAATATAATCCGATAATTCATACACCTTGCCTTCTTCCCCGCCAATTGTTTCAAGGACAGTAGTAAATGTCGCTTCATATGGCATAACATATTCCTTATTATCAGCATCCTGTACATAGATTAAGTTCATATTATAAAACGGCAGGTAAATTGTTTTTACATCTGCAATATCATCCCCAAAATTTTGCCTTATCATTGACTTGATTGACTGCATATCATCAGCGGCATAAACGCAATCTTCGCCAAAAAATATGCCATATACCTCATACTTTGTATCCTCTTTTTGCAGAAAAATGGATGCATATGTTCCCGCCATAGTCTGTGCAGGGATGTACCACTTATTTTTCCATATAATAAGCTTGGAAAAATCGCCATCATATTTCTTGTAATCCGCAATCATCCGAAAATCATACGGCATATCCCATAATGGAATAGCATTTTCCATGTCGCATGATGCAAGCTGCATTCCCAAATCCTCTTTCGCAACATCTTTTTTCTCTTTTGTGCTAATCTCTTTTTGTACAATATCTTTTGCCTCTTGTTCCATTTCACTGCACATCTCTTCATAAGTATCCAGCCAGATTTTGTTTTCTTTTGCACTCGCTGCAGATTTGGTAACAAGTATACTGCTTAAAAGCAGTAATATCACGAGAATTTTTCCACAATGTTTTGTTTTATTTGGTTTCTTCATATTCTCCCTCCATTCTGTTAAAAACTGTTACTATACACTTTGTATAATAAACGTTACGTAGATTTAACTGCTGCTTATATTTAAGATAACGAACAGAAGAAGAAATTTGATGCATTATAAATAAAAAACCTACTGACTTTATTGATAAATCATTACCGCACTCTCCCCATCCCAGAAAATCTCTTTAATCACCTTGGCAAGAATCTCTTTCCTTTTCGCTGCCGGAAGTTTATCAAACAGTCCTCTGTCCATGGAAATTATCTTTTCTGCCAGCCCTTCGTCTATAACTTTATTCACTTTTGCTGACTGTCGGATTTCTTCTTGCCTGGCTTGCTCTTTTAATGCTTCCTGCTCCTCATTTAGCTGATTAATTTTCTGTAAAATAATATCTGTCGTAATTTCATTGGTACTTTTCCCAAGCGCTGCCAACAATGTTTCTATCTGCTTCCTATTACTTTTCATCTGTTGTTTGAAAACAGTCCCTTCTGGTTGCAAATGAATCATTTTTTCCAGCCTTCTTATTTCTTTTTCTAAAAATGTATTCTCTGTCAGCACTTTGTCTGCCAGCATAAAAACTTCATCCGCCACCAACAGATCCAGCCGGTGGCCTGGAATATTTTTCATCTGGCAAAGAGTCCCTCTGCTCTTTTCTTTTTTTTCACATACATAAAAATAATGTAAAGTTCCATCTCTTGCCCTCCTGGAACTTTTCGGGCGCATAAATGAATTACAACAGGCACAACGGACGATTCCAGAAAACAACGCCTCATTCTTCTGAGGGCTTCGATACGATAATTTTCTATTGCTCCTTATTTTATTTTGAACCTCTATCCATGTCGCAGAATCTATAATTCCCATATGCTCTCCAACAGAAACCACCCAATCCCCTACTGCATTCTGTCTCTGTACTCTTCCTTTTCCATTATTTTTATTATAGGCAATCAACCCATGCTTCCCATCAAATAACGTATTCTCTGCATAAACACCATACCCCTTTTCCTTTAAAAAATCCCATGCCCTCCCATCTGCAACACAATACACCGGATTCACCAGGATTGACCGCAAGACATATCTGCCGTAATATTTTCCATTTCTAGTATGATAATTTGCGTTCATCAGATAAGCCTCCAATTTTGTCAGAGAACCAAGTTCTATGTACTTTCCATAAATCAGTCTTACCATTTCCACTTCTTCCGGTCTCTGCATCAGCATAAAATAGCTTCTCTTCTTCCCTGTCATATCCCCATGCACAACCTGCCTGCTTTCAAACCCCAAAGGTGTGCTGCCACCAAGCCATCTACCCGTTTTTGCCAGAGCATACATATTATCTGTAATTCGTTCCGCAATCGTTTCCCTCTCTAATTGGCTGAAAACCGAGCTAATCATCATCATAGCCCTTCCCATAGGATTACGCGTATCAAAAGCTTCCTTTACACTGATAAACTCCTTATGCCATTCTGTCAACTGTTCAATCAGATTAGAAAAATCACGCACATTTCTGGATACCCTGTCCAGCCGATAGCAAATCAGCATATCTATATTGTCCTCTTCAATATCCCGTAACATCCTCTGCATTTCCGGGCGCTCCAGGCTCTTCCCTGAAACGCCTTCATCTTTGTATACCCGTATTTCCCACTCCCCCTCTGGAAAATAATCCTCCACATATTTTTTACATGCGCTAATCTGATTCTGAACAGATTCTCCCTTTCCGGTAAACTTGCTTTTACGTGCATATAATGCAATCCTTACTTTTCTCCCCTGCATAGCCTCTCCTTCACCTGCTGAATCACCTTTTCTGCTTCATATTTAGATAACTCTTCACTAAAAAACACCGCTTCTATATAAGCAATCTGCATTTCCTGAAAGGACTTCAGCAGCTTTTCATGATTTACAGGCACATCTGAATGGCATATATTAATGGAACCCTCTGGCATAATCCACTCCAGTTTATTTTACGATTACTTTATTTTATGAATTACTGCTTGTTACTATTCATGCTTCACAATTCCTCCCTAATATGCTAATATATTAGTAATTGCGTAGGCGTAGTAAATAATATATAACTACTGTACTGGCTGATAACACACAGCCGATAGAAATGGGGTATTATAGTATGACACATTATGAAAAGGCAGAACAACTTTTGCATCAGCAATATCACTGTTCACAGTCTTTATTCGGGGCATTTGCAGATGATTTCGGATTAGATTTAAAAACTGCATTTAAAATCAGTACCTGTTTTGGCGGAGGAATGCGCCAAGGAGGCACTTGCGGCTGTATTAC
The DNA here is from genome assembly GCA_947651225.1 of uncultured bacterium. Taxonomy (GTDB): domain Bacteria; phylum Bacillota; class Clostridia; order Lachnospirales; family Lachnospiraceae; genus Butyribacter. The sequence goes on from CANSYK010000014.1 coordinate 4,894, forward strand.
GGGAGGGTTGCTGGTACTTGGAATGGCATTGGGCTTTTATGATTCTCAGAACAGAGAACTGGAGGTATACGGCAATCAAAAAACAGAAGAATTCATAAACCGCTTTACCGAAAAAATGAACGGAGTAACTAACTGCCGGGATATTTTAGGAAAGGACATTTCAAAGCCAAATGAAATGGCAGAAATCCGAAAAGAAGGGCTTATTTTACAAAAATGTCCTAATGCAATAAAAATATGCATTGAAATACTGGAAGACATTCTTGCAAAACATTTTAAGCACATCAAAGAAACCAGCATCAATCTGGAAGATATTCCAGAAGATGATGAAATTCAACTAGTCCTGAAAAGCATAAGCAAGCTTCGTCGTTTCCGAAGGAATGTCAACAATCTTCTATTCTCCACCACAAAGGATGTTGGCTTTATTCAGTTTGATATCAGAAAATTTAAAATTATCAATGACTTATATGGGGAAAAGTTTGGAGATGAAATACTGGACTTTATCAAGAAACAGCTAAAAGAATGCTGTAATGAAAACCAATTTTTTATCAATCTTCGCAGCGATGTTTTTATGGTGGTAACAGAATATGATAACACAGAATACCTTGTCAATTTCATACATCAACTGGATAAGAAGATCGGTTCTTTTAAAGACATCGAACTTCATATGACATACGGTATCTATACGGTGGAGGACAAATCAATAGAACTTCGACAGATGGAAGACCGTGCCGCCATGGCAAGAAAAGCTGCAAAAAACAATATTTTAACAAATATTTTGTTTTATAAAGAACAATTTAAAGTTTCTTTGTACAACAAAAAATTTATTGAAGAGAACATGCAGGCTGCGATTACTGAAAATCAATTTCTAATGTACCTGCAGCCAAAATACAGCATTGCCAAAAATGAAATTATAGGAGCAGAAGCCCTTGTCAGATGGCGCCATCCAGAACGTGGAATGATTTACCCGGATCAGTTCATTCCTGTTATTGAGGAAAACGGATTTATACGGAAAGTTGATTATTACATATGGGAAAGGGCATGCCGTTTTATTAAAAAATGTGGAAACATTGGCATCACAACCTGTCCAATTTCTGTCAATGTATCAAGAGTCCATCTACAAGACAATGAATGTATTGAGGTTCTTTCTGATTTGATAAAAAGCAACCACATTCCAAAGTCTCTGTTAGAGCTGGAAATAACGGAAACAGCCGGCAACCAACAGGTAAGCATGAAAGCCCTGGAACTGAAAGAGGAAGGCTTCACCTTGTTAATGGATGATTTTGGAAGCGGTTACTCTTCCTTAAATATTCTTTTGGAAACTCCTTTTGATGTTATCAAACTAGACAAAAAGTTTATCGAAAATATGATGGTATCTGGAAAAGGAAAGCTTATTTTAGAACAAGTCGTTTCTATGTCTAACAAACTGGATCTGGGACTGTTAGCAGAAGGCGTAGAAACCCAGGAACAGGTAGAACTGCTGCAAAACATTGGCTGTGATCAGGTGCAAGGTTACTATTATGCCAAGCCAATGCCGGAAGATGAATTTTTTGAACTCTTAAAACAACAATACGCCATATAATTTCATAACACATAAAAAGGGCATCACTTGCACTGGTGCTCTTTTTATGCGTTTCAAAACCGCCAGATAGTAATATACTTTTTTAAATTACTATCTGCAACGATTTACACACATGACCAAAAATTTCCAGCCATGTTGTCAATTTGCTGTCTCGCCTTATCAATACACCTTGCTGCATAAGTTGCAAGCCTGATATTTTTCGTATCATCAAAGGTATCGATTCCCTTAATCAGACCAATCGTTCCAATGGAGATTAAATCATCCATATCTTTATCTCCCATATTATATTTCCTGGCAATATACGCTACCAGCCTTAAATTTTTTTCAATCAGGCAATTTCTTGCACTGCGGTCCCCAGCACGACATTTTGCTATGCATTCTTTTTCTTCTTTTGCACTCAGGGGTTTTGGAAAAGATTGCACCACAGACACCTCTAAATGATATCCTTATATCCTATGCAAATCGGTGCGTGTCCGTGCTTTTCCAACAAATTTCTACGCAAGAACGCCTGTCCTTATTTACAATTCCTGATTCGCATGTTCCAACGCATATTGAGCTGTTTTGACAGCATCCTCCAAAGTATCCGTTGCTGCCAGAAAACCATTTGGATGGCAGAAACGCAAGCCTGCAATGCCGCTCATCAATGGAAGCTGCTCTGCTTCAGCTCCCCACCACTCCTTTGGAAAGCTACAGACCAAAGAACTGTCCTCCATACTGACCGGAACCCCCTGAACACTGTAACCACCACGATTAGAAGGATACACTGCAAACTGATAAGAACTGCCAACCACTCCCTGCTTCCATGGAACATAAACTGGCATCACTAAGATTGTTCCGTTTGATTCTTCCATTGCTTTTTCCAGAACTGCTTTTCCTCGCTGCATTCCCTCTAACATCTGAAAATGATTCCGCAAAATCGTTTCTGCAAATTCCTCTGCCTTCCAGAAACATTCATCATAAGATACTTCGGAATCCCAGCCCGGATTAAACTCACTGATAATTTTTGCCAGAACATTATCACAACCTGTATTGTCCGATTCATCTAATGGCTGAATAAACTCCGTATCAAACTTCTGCGCTTCCTTCTCGTCTGCCAGTTCACTCCCAAACGCTCTCCAGAGCAGTCCAAAAGCAGCATACGCACAACCATTATCACGATATTCCTTGTCCCTTTGATGATGGTCAAACTCGCCTCTTCCAATATCATACACAATGCCATCAAATTCCTCTGGCACTTCAAACCCACGGTCTATTTGAATTTTGGGATTTAAAATCCGCAACAGCGCCGTAGCAAACACATCATCTGAATGAAATTTTCCTCCATGTGTAAATCCCTTATCCGGCACAATTCTCTTTTCCAATTCTTCCATCCTTTACATCATACCTTCTAATGTCTCACGAATCGCCTTGATGAACTGCTCACTGTTTAATGCTGTCACTTCCTTTAAGCTTGTAATCTGAGTTAAATCCTTAGTCATTTTACCAGATTCGATTGTTCCAAGAGTTGCCTTTTCCAGTTTATCCGCAAATTCACATAATTCTGGAATATTATCAAGCTCCCCTCTTTTGCGGAGCGCCCCACTCCACGCAAAAATAGTAGCTACAGAATTCGTTGATGTTTCTTCTCCATTTAAATGTTTGTAATAATGTCTCTGAACAGTTCCATGCGCTGCTTCATATTCATATACTCCATCTGGAGACACCAGTACAGACGTCATCATAGCAAGTGAACCACAGGCGGAAGACACCATATCGCTCATTACATCGCCATCATAATTCTTACATGCCCAGATAAATCCGCCTTTCGCTTTCATTACACGGGCAACTGCATCATCAATTAAAGTATAGAAATATTCAATGCCTGCCGCATCAAATTTCTCTTTGTATTCCTTATCAAAAATATCCTGAAAAATATCCTTGAAATTGTGGTCATATATTTTTGATATCGTATCTTTTGTAGCAAACCACAAATCCTGCTTAATATCCAAAGCATAACTAAAGCAGGCTCTTGCAAAGCTTTCAATGGATTTATCCATATTGTGGATTCCCTGTATAATTCCAGACCCTTCAAATTCCTGAATTGTCTTGCGGATTTCCTGCCCATCCTCACCTGTAAATACAAGTTCTGCCTTTCCAGCACCAGGAACCTTGATTTCTGTATTTTTATATACATCACCATAGGCATGTCTTGCCAATGTAATCGGCTTTTCCCAGTTCTTCACACATGGCTCGATTCCCTTGACCTGAATCGGCGCACGGAATACCGTTCCATCCAATGCGGCACGGATCGTTCCATTTGGCGACTTCCACATTTCCTTTAAGTTGTATTCTGTCATTCTTGCTGCATTTGGTGTAATCGTAGCACACTTTACCGCAACACCATACTTTTTTGTCGCCTCTGCTGAATCAACCGTGACCTGATCATCTGTTTCATTGCGATGCTCCAAACCTAAATCATAATACTCCGTCTTTAAATCAATATATGGAATCAGAAGCTCATCCTTGATCATCTGCCAGAGAATACGTGTCATCTCATCCCCATCCATCTCAACTAACGGTGTCTTCATCTGAATCTTAGCCATATCGTTATCCTCCATCTCTCTTTACTGCTCTATTCTTAACCTTTTTTATCCAAAACAAAACAATCATATCACAATTCCATTGATTTGTGAACTATTTTGCCGTAAAATAAGAAATCATAAGAAAAACAAAAGCTGCTGTTTTTGCAGCGACAGACGGCATAGCCGGACGGTTTTTCGCAGGATGTTAAGAATAGCCGTGATTAGTAACAAAATAAAAGGAGGATCTTAGCCATGGCACAAGGCGAAAGCATGAAAGATTATGAAAAGGAGTTAGACAATTCCTTCCAGATTTTAAAAGATGGTGATATTTTAGATGTAATGATTATCGGCATTTCCGATACAGAGGCAACGGTTGATTTAAACTATTACACAGAAGGCATTATTCCTCTTGAAGAATGCAGCAATGATCCATCATTTTCTATTAAGAACGATTTAAATATTGGTGATCATGTCAAAGCTATGGTCATTGATTCTGAGAGTCCAAGCGGCAATGTAATTCTTTCCATGAGAGAGGCAAATGATATTTTAATCTGGGACGAACTGAAAGAAGATTACGAGGATGGTACCGTTTTTACTGTTAAAATCATCGAGTCAGTTCCTGCAGGCGTTATCTGCTATGTAAAGGGCATCCGTGCCTTTATTCCCGCTTCCCAGCTTGCTTTAGAATATGTAGATGATACCGAAAGCTATGTTGGAATGAAATTAGAAGCAGTTATTATCACAGCAGAACCGACTGAAAAGAAACTGGTACTTTCTGCAAAAATGATTGCGAAAGAGCGTGCCGTTGCTGAAAAGACAAAGAAAATTGGAAGATTAACAGAAGGTGACATTGTAGAAGGCAAAATTGAACGCATAGAATCCTATGGTGTATTTATCCAAATGGGAGAAGGTTTGTCCGGACTATGCCATATTTCACAGATTACCAACAAATTTATCAAATCCCCAAAAGAAGTTGTAAAACCTGGCGAAACGGTGAAAGCTAAGATTCTTAAAATAGAGGGTGACCGCATCTCTTTAAGCATCAAGGCATTGGTAGAAGACGAAGCAGACACTGCCGATAAGGCTTATGAAGTACCAGAAGAATACCGTGTTGACAACAGCGAAACACATGATGAAAGCCCATTCGCAAAACTCTTGCAGGGCATTAAGTTATAATCTATATAGCATTCTGTTACTATTCACGGCTGGTTTTAGAAAATAGCCACCCTCTTCGTGCTTGCACGTAAGAGGGTGATTATTTTCTAAAAACTGCCAGTCAATGAATCCGTGCATTACTCTTTCTTTTTACAACCACCACAGGAAGCGCACCCTGCCTCTGCCAAATTTCCTGACATATGTTCATACATAGAAGACACCACACAAATCGCTTGCGCAGAAATTCCTTCCCCACTGCCAGTAAAACCAAGCCCTTCTTCCGTCGTCGCCTTCACATTGACCTGATTTTTTTCAAGTCCCAGTACATCGGCAATATTTTTCTCCATTTCCTCAATATACCCACGCATTTTAGGTTTCTGCGCAATAATCGTAGCATCAATGTTTTCAATTATATAGCATTCTTCTTCCAAAAGCCTGCCAACATGTTTTAACAATTCTACACTAGACGCCCCTTTATATTTATCATTAGTATCTGGAAAATGTTTTCCAATGTCCCCTAATGCAGCAGCCCCAAGAAGCGCATCCATAATGGCGTGCAGCAAAACATCTGCATCCGAATGTCCCAATAATCCCTTTTCATAAGGAATCCTAACTCCACCCAAAATCAAATCTCTGTCTTCAACCAGCTTATGAACGTCATATCCCATTCCTACTCTCATCACTCTCTCCATTCTGCCGCCTCTCTGCCAGCAGCATAAACACATTTTATGCCCAAAAAGCGCACCACTATGTTACAACGCAATTTCCTGATAATCAAAAAAACCGTGGAACAAACACACTGTTTGCTCCACGACATCTTTAGTAGCGGAAAAGGGATTTGAACCCATGACACTACGGGTATGAACCGTATGCTCTAGCCAACTGAGCTATTCCGCCATATATTCTATCGCATTTCCTTAAATGGGACCTACAGGGCTCGAACCTGTGACCCTCTGCTTGTAAGGCAGATGCTCTCCCAGCTGAGCTAAGATCCCATAACGCTTCATGCGACTTATACAATATATCAAACCTTTCCCAACTTGTCAATCTTTTTTTGACAAAATTTGAAAAATTTGTTACTATTCACGGCTAGTTTTAGAAAATAGCCAAACTCGTTGTGTTTGCACGTAAGAGGGTGACTATTTTTTAAAACTAGCGGGCGGGCTGTTCTAAACATCATAAGAAAAACAAAATCTGCTGTTTTTGCAGCGCCAGACGGCATAGCAGATGGTTTTTCGCATGATGTTTAGAATAGCCGTGAATAGTAACGAAAATATTGTTACAGTTTATCCATTGATTTTTTTTCAAAATCTTCTATAATTATAACATACATATAGAATTTACTTAAAATCTTATTTTATGCAAATAATATTGAATTGCTGTTCTCACAAACAGAGATTAAGAGTGAAAGAAAAAAAGAAGAAAGGAAAAATATGCAAACATAACTTTTACTCTTTGTGTTTGCGCCTCAAATGAAATGCAGATTTTCGCCTGAGGCTTGGTGCAAATTATGAACAAACGCGCAGTCAACATCAGCAGCCTGGTTATCCTTCTGGCATTGCTCTCCCTTATTTTGGAGATATGCCTCTATTACTTTATTCCAGAACATATCATTTCGGTCGCTATTGCAGCCCTTATTTCTCTGGGACTTTCACATTTCTTTTTAGAAATGTCACTGGACTATGATTATTGCTTTTTACATGCTGCCTTTATGACTATTACATCCCTTGCATTTTGTATCGTTGTCTACCTGATGCAGCCGAACCCATGGATTCAGTATGATTATACGATGTTAGCTTTAATTATTGTCAATTGGCTTATTCCATTTGCATACTGCTTTATCCGCGATTTTGTTGACAGAGGACCACGCTTTTCCGACTATCTTTTCTTTTTTCACGGAATGAGCCTGCTTTTCCTCATTGTATACCTGATTGCAATTGTCAAGCAGCATTTTATTACACCATTACTGCCACCTTATGAAGCAGCAGCATTCGGTGCCCACAACTTTGTTCCATTTATGGCTACTGGCAGTTACATTGAAAAAGCCCTTTCCAACAATATAGACATAAGCCAGATTATTATCTATATTTTAGAAATGATTTCCTTAGGCATTCCATTTGGTTTCTATGCGAAAGTATACTGCAGAAACCTGCCGCTATTGATTCGTATTGCCGTATACCTTTTTGTACCATTCCTGCTGGAAGCCATTCAATATCTCACTGGAATTGGGCGTGCTGATATTGATGATTATACACTTTCTATGATTGGGACACTGATTGGTATTATTATCTACCATATTATTTACTCTGTCTCATATAATGCACATAAGCGAGATTTTCTGGAAGACCGTACCGTTACTAAGAGCTTGCTTTTCCATCTTAACAGTAGCATTTAATTATACAAAAACGGTGTATCAGACATAAGAAAATGTTAAAAGGCTGCCATTATCGACAGCCTTTTAACATTTTAATATTTCCTATACTCATTAATATCTGTTGCAAGTATCTTAATTCCGTTGAAAAATCTATCAAACATACCTTTTTCTTTAAAGGCAATCAATACCATTCCCACTGGTATTCCCAGAATCAACCCTAACATTCCAATCAACCGATATCCAATAAACATGGACAGCAGAGTAGCAAAAGGACTCATGCCAACGCTGTCACCAACCAGCTTCGGCTCTAAGAGCCTGTGTACTAAAAGGCAAATAACATATGCGATTGCTAATATAACCACATTTAAATATTCTCCTGTAATCAGACAATAAATCGCCCATGGCGTTATAATAATACCTGTCCCAAGAAATGGAAGAAAATCTAAAAAGGCAGTGAGTAATGCTAACAAAGAAGAATACTTTACATGCAGAATCAGTCCGAAAATAATCCATAAAATCACAAAGACAACAATCATAATCTGAAAACATGCTTTGATGTATCCCGCCAAAGCACGGAAACAGGCATCCATCGCCATATCCCAGAATTTCTTTATCCCTGGCAGGGTAAGTTTTCTTATCTTGCCTTTAATCCATTCTCTTTTTGTTACAAAAAAATAGGACAACATCAGCGTCAATACAGATAAAACAAAACCATCAATCACAGAGCTTGCTACAGAACCCACCGTGGAAAGGGCTGAATCACTCAGAGAATTCAAAAAAGAAAATATCATATCATTCAGTTTGCCGTCACCATGAGCCAGTATTTCATCCAAATCCTCTGGTATAAATTTGAATGATTCGTGAAGCCTCCCCAGTGAACCTTGAAGATTTTCCATGATCTGACTGTAAATTTCCGGTAAATCACCAAGAAGAGAAAAAACCTGCTGCAGTGTAATCCGAACAACTAAAAAAAGCAGACTTCCAACCAACAACAGTACAAACACTATTACAATTGCCGAGCCATGCTTTCTCATAATCTTAATCTTATCCTCTAAAAATCCCACCATAGGATTCGCAATGGTCGCAATAATCCATGCAATAATAAGCGGCATAAAAAACTGTATCAGCTTTGGCCCGCAAATCAATATCAATAATACAGTCCCTGCACTAATTAGCAAATCTACACATATCTTTTTATGCAGTTCTTTTTTTCCTTCATCCCCCATATAAAACCTCCATCATTCCCCTCTTACCTGTTTATTCACTATTTCTTCTATATCGTTTGAAAATTGCTTTTAGGAACTGTCAGTTCCTAAAAGCAATTTTCAAACACGTTCTGGTCGTTTTACTATAGCATACTTTATATTGGTGTACAATAAATATAACCTTAATTCTTTCTTAGTTTTTCTATAGCGTTACTATTCACAATTTCTTCATACTCTTTCTAAAATTTTGCCACTCCCACCCACTATTCTAATAAAAATTAACTTGTTAAAACAGAATATTTCCGATATGATATACTATAATGTTATTATTTATACTTATGTTATCACTTTAATAATGCATAGCAAAAAGAAAGGATAAAATATGAAGCAAAAAGTATTTAAAACAACCACAAGCCTTTTATTAACAGCAGGAATGGCATTCAGTACTCTTATACCATTTGCCAGCGCTTCTTCTGCTGATACAGATTCCGGCTTTCTTTCGCAATTCAATACCATCAGCCGTGAATACGACACTACAAATGATGGATTACTGCGGTACCACTATGTTGATGAGAATGGGGAAACGGTTGATGTAAACCATTCTTCTAATACAGGAAAAACTTCCTTTTCATTAAAAAAAGCGGCTGATATACCATCTGCTTATGATTTAAGGACAAAAAATGCGGTAACTTCCATTAAAGACCAGGGAGTTACCGGAAGTTGTTGGGCATTTGCCGCAATCAAATCAATGGAATCTAATCAGATTGTAAAAGAAAAAGCAACGGCAGACAGTATTGACTTATCAGAAAACCATCTTTCCTGGTATACCTACCACCCATCCTATATATCAAATGATATTCTTTATGGAGAAGGCTTACAGACCACTGGCTCTGGAAATACTTCTGCATATATGGATGGCGGCAACTCTGTTTTGGCAGCTTTTACATTGGCCCGCTGGTCAGGAGCAGTCAATGAGGAAAGAGCTCCTTTTAACGCTCTGAACTATACAGAATTAAACTCTATGGCAAATACAATGGTACAAAACAGCACATCTCTCCATTACCGCAACGATTACCAGCTAACAGATGCAATCTGCTATGACAACGCTTCACGGGAGCAGGTTAAATCCGCTATTATGGAAGATGGAGCCATCAGTGTTGCTTTCTACTATGATCCTCATTATGACAATCTGACTTCTGATGGAGAAATTGCATATTATCAGGAAAAATATACTGGAGAGGCTGCTATAAAACAAGCAAATCACTGTGTTACGATAGTTGGCTGGAATGACAACTATTCAAAAGAAAATTTCGGCACCTATAAGCCATCTTCTGATGGCGCATGGCTAATTGCAAACAGTTATGGGAATGATTTTGGAAAGGAAGGATATTTCTGGCTTTCCTATGGAGACCCATCCTTGAACGAATACTATTCTTTTATCGCCACAGCCTCTACATATGATAATAATTATCAATATGACGGTTTTGGCTGGGGAGACGCTTTCGCACTGAAAGATTCTGACCAGACAAGAGCCGCTAATATTTTTAAAGCAAACGCAGGATTTAATCAGACACTAAAGGCGATTGGCATCTATACCGTTAGCGACAACCAGCCTTACACAATTAAAATATATCGAAATGTATCAGCAAACAAGCCTACCAGCGGCACACTGGCGGCAACCGTTTCAGGAACGCAGGATTTCGAAGGATATCACACGGTAACACTTCCGCAAGCCGTTTCCTTAAATGCAGGAGAACGTTTTTCCGTTGTACTTACTTATGATTCTACCAATGATGACAACGGTTTTATTCCACTGGAGGGCGAAAGTTACCGCAGTTTTGACTATAACCTTACTTACCAATCCAACCTTGGAGAAAGTTTTCTCTATGCAAAAACAAATAATAACAAATGGGAATGGCTTGATACCAGCCGATATGGGGATAATAATGTATGTATTAAAGCGTTCACAACAAACGGGAAATCTGTAGGATCTGTTTCCTTTGGTTCTTCCAAAGTCACTCTTGGCAAGAACGAAACTTATACCGTAAAAACGACTATTAAAAACATTACGGATAAAACCCTTACCTGGAAAAGCAGCAATAAAGACATTGTAGCCGTCAGCAAAAAAGGAAAACTCACAGCGAAAAAAGCTGGAAGTGCCACCATTACTGCAACACTGGTTTCCGGACACTCCGCAAGTTTTCAAGTTACAGTTAAAAGCGCACCTTCAAAAATTTCAGTTTCTCCGAAACGCAAAACCCTGAAGGCAAAAAAGAGTTTCCAGATTAAAACTTCCCTTCCTTCGGGAAGCGCAAGCAACACAATTACTTATTCCTCATCCAGGCCTTCTGTTGCTAAAGTAAGTTCCTCCGGCAAAGTAACCGGGGTGAAAAAGGGAACCGCCACCATTACAGTAAAGACTTATAACAAGAAAAAAGCAACCATCGCTTTAACCATTAAATAAACAGAAAATGCAGGAGAACATTCAAGGTTTCTCCTGCATTTTCTGATAAGAAGCAAAAAACTCTGGACACATATCCAAAAGGGTATTTTCTCCTGTTTCTGTACGAAACAAGTCCAACACTGGTTTCATAACCTTTTCAAACCTTGCCTTATCTTTTGAAAGACTTAGAATTTCTGCCGTATTCACTGCGTCCGATAATGCCGTATGCTCAGCGCCCGTAAATTCATAATCCGCTGCAGCCACAGCCTGTTTCAGTTTAATCTTCTTTTCAATTCCCAAAAGACGGCTATATTCCTGCTGAAAATCATTCCAGCTAACCTCCATCTTATGGATGATTCCACCTTTATACCCTTTAAAATCTGCTTCATTCTGAAATTGTCTGATGTCAGACATACTCCAAGAATAATACTGCGTTTTCCCTTTCCCAATCCACTTTGCAAAATCATCCATTGCCACCGCAAACTTGGGTGCCCCAACAAGCTTATCATCAGTAATTCCTGTCAACTGAATAATTTTTTCATCCATTTTTCCAAAATCTGGTGATACATAGGTCTGATATGTGTCAATCACTTTAAATGCGCTGTTCATCTTTACTGCGCCAATTTCAATTAACTCACTTGACAATTTGAAAGAATCCCTGATTTGCTTTGTTATTTTATTCATCTCCAAGTCAACCACAATATGATTCACAAATGCACTTCCTTCCAACTATTTCTTATTAGAGCGTGTTTGAACATTCATTCCAGGAACTTTCAGTTCCTTACAATCTGCACTCCCCACTTTGCGCTATGCATGCAATATGTCTTTTATATTATAACACGAAATTCTTATCTTGGCACCTTTCTATATATAACTCTAAATATGGTTATTCAACATTTTTCTCCCCCAATATATTGTACATTTGAAGGCATTTGTACGTTTTTCATTAAAAATGCACGAAAACTTTTTCTGCAAATTGGCAGAATTACCCTATCTGCCTTGATGATACTCCATAAGCCGCAACATTTTTTTGTAGAAATTCACTTATTTCTTTGAAATTTCTTCTTCAACTTTGTGACATTTTTATAGCCTCTTATCCCCAAAATTTGGCGCAAAATTGACGGAATCCTCCAAAAATGGTAAACTTAAGAAGTGTTTAGGCGATGTTCCAAGCGAATGGGACAGCTTTATAGAAAGGTATAGGTGAAACATGAGTCAATCGGATATCAAAAAAGTAAAATCATCAGTAGATAAAAATATCGGCAGCAAGGTTAAAATCCGTGCTAACCGCGGAAGACACAAAATTGATGTCACCGAGGGAATCATCAGAGAAACTTATTCGAGTATCTTTCTTGTTGAAGTCATCAATAAATTAGATGACTCTACCCAGAAAATCTCTTTCAGTTATACTGATGTATTAACAAATGATGTTCAGATGCAATTAATCTGAATTGGCAGACAAGCCTGTAAAAGGTATTGTCCCTATTAACAACAATTCTTTATAGATTAAATATGTATCAGGCGCCAGAAGTTATCTGGCGCCTCCTTTTTATCAGAATTTCATGGTAAATGTCGTACCAATTCCTTTTTTACTGGAAATTTTTAATTTTCCTCCCAGCTCTTCTACATTATGATTAATCACATCCATTCCGACACCTCTTCCAGAATAAGCATTTGCCTTCTCCGTTGTCGTCACCCCGCTTCGCAGCATCAATTTATAAATTTCTTTCTCCGTATATTCCTCTGCGGGCTTTTCCAGGCCACCATTTTTCTGTGCAGCTTTTAAAACTGCTTTTGTATCAATTCCAGCTCCATCATCCTTGACACTGATTTCCAGATTGCCATCCTCTGTTCCAAATCTGAGCTTAATCAATCCCATTGGCGACTTTCCAAGACGCTCCCTGGTTTCCATATCTTCAATTCCATGATCAACTGCGTTACGAATCAGGTGAATCAAGGCACCAGAGATTTTTTCTCTCTTTTCACTCTCTACCAGTGTTTCTTCCCCTTTAATCAGAAGCTTTACTGGTTTTCCCAGCTCATCAGACATTTCGTCCACTACAATTTCCATTTTACGGGCAACCGGCACAAAATCTGTATTGACCAGTTCTTGTTTCGCCTCTTCCAAATCACCCTGAATTCTCCGCAGCTTCTTAAGCTGATTTTCACTAACTACAATCTGCCCATCCCCTGCATGGGAATATTCCAAAGCATCTGCCAATCGAAGCAAATCTCTGGATGCCTGACATATTTTATCCCTTGCATCTGTAGAAATAATGTATTTCTTCTTTTTCCGCTTCTTCTTAAAATTATCAGAAGATGGAGTTTCTTTCTGAGAAACAGGCGGCTGCTCCTCTTTTGGCTCTTTCTCTTCTTTAGCAGTTTCCTTTGGCGCGGAAGAATCTTTCTTATCATCCGTTGCACCAGCAATGTAAAAGACCTGTCTGCGTGGTTTTGAAATTTTCTGATGATATTCCGCCTTTTCATCATCCTGCATCTGGTCAGTCATTTCCGTTGTATAGTCTTTAATTTTCATCTCCAGCTCATGTGCATCCCCATCTGGAGCCTTTCCCTGTGGCAGCTTATCCGTTTCCGTTTCAAAAAAATTCAGATATTCGCTGATAATATCAGAAAAGCGTTTTGTATCCTCTATTCTTTTTCCTTCACCACGAAAACAATACAACAGACTTTCCAATGTACTGCTAAGCGCAGCCATCTGCTCATACAGCATCATAGCCGAATCTGCCTTGAGTGTATGAACTCCCCGAAAAAGCTCTTCTACGACATCCTGACCATAACCTTCCTCCGGCTTTGTCATAAGACACTTTCTCATATCGCACAAAATTCCGCTACTTTCATCATAAAACATCTCTGTCATCGAATCCAAAACAGTTACCCTCCTTTTGTACAATCGCCGCTACATTTCCAGCGCAACATATATTATCAGCCAGAATTTCTAGGTCAACTTAAGCATTTGCTCCACAGCACTTTTTATATTTCTTGCCGCTTCCGCAAGGACAAGGATCATTGCGCCCAATTTTCTTTCCTTTTACAATTGTCCCAGACTTTTTCTGCTTACGGTATAGTTCTTTTCTTCTCTCCGCAGAAATCAACCCCTCCCAGACTGGCATCTCATACAACCAATCTGCTTTGGCCTCTACCATATTATAGTACAACTTCTCTAAATCAATGTCCAGAGAAACCGTAGTATCTTCTGTCATATCTTCAATCGGATTTGGTTCTTTCAGGCTTTCATTAATCCCATCCAAAAAACCAACCATATACCGCAGTTCCATATTATACCTTTCAGAAAGCTCTTTTACCGTACCAGTAACTACTTCTGAAGGGTTTGCTAATAATTCTTCATAAATAACTTTTTCTTCTTTAAAATATTTATCCCAAATTGCCTTTCCTGCTGGAGAGTCAACCTCTACCCCATATGCATATTCTCTCCATTCCTGTAATAATCCCATGGTTCTGTCCTCACTTTTCCTATTTTTCATGATTATATCATTCAAGCCAATATTGGTCAATGTTTGCAGGCTATTTATTCTTAGAAAAAACGTGCAAAAACAGAAGCTGCCAAAACAGTAAGCAATCCTGAAACTGCAATACTCAAACTGCTCATAGCGCCTTCTATTTCACCAAGCTCCATTGCTTTTGCCGTTCCCACCGCATGGGCAGAAGATCCGATTGCGATTCCTCTGGCAATTGGTTCTTCAATCTTAAAAAATTTACAAATAAATTCTGCCACAATATTTCCAAATACACCAGTGATAATAATTACAGCAACCGTAATTGTCACAACTCCGCCAAGCTCCTGCGATACTCCCATTCCAATTGCCGTTGTAATAGACTTTGGAAGCAATGTTACATATTCTTTGTGGCTCAGCCCAAGCAGAACAGACAGAACCAAAACGCAGACAACACTTGTCAGCACGCCCGAAACAATCCCTGCCATAATCGCCCATACATTCTTTTTCAAAAGCTCGAATTGTTCATACAAAGGCACTGCCAGACATACGGTTGCAGGAGTCAGAAAATAACTTAAATATTTTGCTCCCGCATTATATGTTTCATAATCAATATCAAATACGGCTAACAACAGTATGAGTACCACAATGGAAAAAAGCAATGGATTCAAAATAGCAAACCCACACTTTTTTCTGGCAAACATACCAATTTCATATACTACAAAACTAACCATCACGCCAAAAAACAAGGAATTTAATAAAATATCATTCATTTTTTCCTCCCGAATACATTATAGCATTGATGCCCGTCATTTATGACCAAAGACGGAAACACCAAGCTATGAATTATGTCGTCCATGACCACGGCGGAGCATTCTTTGTGTTACCCTGCCTGACACTGCCATTACAAGAATAGTAGATACCACAATGATTACTGCAATCTTCCATAAAATTGGATAGAGTACTCCCCAGGAATCCAACAGCCCGACACCCGCTGGAATAAACAGCAAAGGCATAATTTCAATCAGATATTGCGCTGTCTCTTCCACAGATGACAGGCGAATCAGTCCTGTTTCCAGACCAAAAAATAATAGGACCATTCCATAAATACTTGCTGGTATTGGAAGTGGCAAAAACTCCTTTAACATTTCACCCACAAAAGAAATTGCAAGAATAAGAGTAATTTGTTTCAGATATTTCATAAAACGCCTTCTTTCCTTACCGCCTGCTGCGCCGCCTCTACTACTTTATCCATATCATAATAGCGATATTCCCCTAACCGTCCGCCAAAAATAACGTTTGTTTCCTCTTTTGCTGCCTCCCTGTATTTTGCGGCCAGTAATTCATTTTTCTCGTCATTTACCGGATAATATGGCTCGTCCCCTTTTTTCCACTCACTCGGATATTCCCGTGATATAACAGTTACAGGCTGTGCCCCATATTCAAAATGCTTATGCTCAATAATACGGGTATATGGTACTTCACGCTCTGTATAATTGACCACCGCATTTCCCTGATAATTTTCCATTGAAAGCACTTCCTGCTCAAAACGCACTGAACGGTATTCCAAAACGCCAAACTGATAATCAAAATAACGGTCTAGCATTCCGCTATAAACGGTCTTTTCTGCAGCATCTGCATGCTTCTTCCGGTATTCAAAATAATCGATGCCCAAAAGCACTTCGGAACCTTCTAGCAGCTTTTCTACAATCTTCGTATACCCCCCAACCGGAATTCCCTGATACCTGTCATTAAAATAATTATTGTCATACACAAAACGGAGCGGAAGACGCTTGATAATAAACGCTGGAAGTTCTTTGCAATCCCTTCCCCACTGCTTTTCTGTATACCCCTTTACCAGCCTTTCATACACATCCCGCCCAACAAGGGAGAGAGCCTGCTCTTCCAGATTTTTCGGTTCTGTAATTCCAAGTTCCGCAATCTGCCCGGCAATAATATCTTTTGCCTCCTGAGGTGTTTTAATTCCCCACATTTTGCTAAAAGTATTCATATTAAACGGCATATTATATAACTCATCCTTATATACCGCTACTGGAGAATTAATGTAATTATTAAATTCCGCAAACTGGTTCATGTATTCCCATATCTCTTTATTTGAAGTATGAAAAATATGCGCCCCATATTTATGCACATGAATTCCTTCCACATCTTCACAATATATATTTCCCGCAATATGTTTCCTTTTATCAAGAACCAGGCATTTTTTCCCCTGTTTTGTCATTTCATGTGCAAATACGGCACCAAATAACCCTGCACCAACAATTAAATAATCGTATTTCATTTTTACATTTTCCTTTCAATATTCTTTGGGAAGTTTTTCAAACTTCTATTCTTTCCATTATACCCTATTTGTCAAGACAGAAAAAAACACTTGCAATATACCCCCATAGGGTATATAATACAAATTGCAATCGGAAAAGCTATAAATAGTATCGATACGAGGAGAAGCACTATGAGCGAAGATAATAACTGCTGCCATCGCACAAAAGAACGTTCCGAGAAGGAATACAAGGACTTGCAAAACCGCTTAAGCCGCATTGAAGGGCAGGTGCGCGGCGTCAAAAAGATGTTGGAAAACAATGCCTACTGCCCGGAAATTTTAATACAGGTTTCCGCAATTAACGCTGCCTTGAACAGCTTTAATAAAGTTCTGCTTGCAGAACATATCCGAACCTGCGTGGTCAGCGATATTCAGGAAAATAAAACAGAAACGATTGACGAGCTTGTTACTACATTACAAAAACTTATGCGTTAGAGCGTGTTTGAAAATTCATTCTCACAATCTGCAAAGAATGTTTTTCTGAGCGCAAAAAAAGA
The DNA here is from genome assembly GCA_947651225.1 of uncultured bacterium. Taxonomy (GTDB): domain Bacteria; phylum Bacillota; class Clostridia; order Lachnospirales; family Lachnospiraceae; genus Butyribacter. Next base: position 22,522 of record CANSYK010000014.1, read on the forward strand.
GCCTTAGGAGGTAATATGGAACAATACAATGTTACTGGCATGAGCTGTGCCGCCTGCAGCAGCCGCGTTGAAAAAGCGGTTTCAAAAGTTGCAGGCGTGACCTCCTGCTCAGTCAGCCTTTTAACAAATTCTATGGGAGTAGAAGGCACCGCCACGGCTGATGCGATTATTGCAGCAGTAGAAAATGCCGGATATGGCGCCTCCCAAAAATCTGCCTCTACTGCCAAAACCCAGAATACTGCTGCATCTGGTGAAGAAGATTTTTTAAAGGATAAAGAAACACCCGTCCTGAAAAAGCGTCTAATCGCATCACTGATTCTTTTAGTTCCCCTAATGTATTTTTCTATGGGGCATATGATGTGGAACTGGCCGATTCCTTCCATAATAAATAATAACCATATTGCCATGGGACTGATTCAGCTCCTCTTGACAACTGCTATTATGGTTATCAACCAGAAATTCTTTGTGAACGGTTTTAAAAGCCTCTGGCACCGTGCACCAAATATGGATGCTTTAGTTGCTCTTGGAGCTGGCGCTTCCTACATTTACAGCATCTATGCCCTGTTTGCTATGACAGACGCCCAACTTCACAATAATTCTCATACCGTAATGAACTACATGCATGAGTTTTACTTTGAATCTGCGGCTATGATTCTCACATTGATTACCGTTGGCAAAATGCTGGAAGCACACTCTAAGGGCAAGACAACAGACGCTTTAAAAGGATTGATGAAGCTTGCCCCAAAGACGGCCATTGTCATAAAAAATGGGCAGGAGACAGAAATTCCGATTGCCGAAGTACAGACCGGGGATATTTTTGTAGTCCGCCCTGGTGAAAACATTCCGGTTGATGGCATTGTATTGGAAGGAACAAGCGCTGTCAACGAATCTGCTCTGACAGGAGAAAGCATTCCTGTTGATAAGGAAAACGGGGATACCGTTTCTGCCGCCACCTTAAATCAATCTGGTTTTTTACGCTGCGAGGCAACAAGGGTTGGTGAAGACACTACACTTTCTCAAATCATTCAGATGGTAAGTGATGCTGCCGCAACCAAAGCTCCTATTGCCAAAATTGCTGATAAAGTTTCTGGTGTATTCGTACCGACAGTAATTGCTATTGCCATAGCCACCATTATCATCTGGCTGCTTGCAGGACAGACAATTGGCTTTGCGCTGGCACGGGGAATCTCTGTGCTTGTTATTAGCTGTCCTTGTGCACTTGGGCTTGCTACCCCTGTTGCAATCATGGTAGGAAATGGAATGGGCGCAAAAAACGGTATTATGTTCAAAACCGCTGTTTCTATGGAGGAAACCGGAAAAGTGCAAATCGTTGCACTGGATAAAACAGGAACCATTACAAACGGTGAACCAAAAGTCACCGACATTATTCCTTCTGATGGTATAAAAGAAAACGAGCTTCTCTCCCTTGCCTACGCTTTGGAGAAAAAAAGTGAACATCCGTTAGCCCGTGCCATTCTTTCTCTTGCCAAAGAGCGGAATTTAGAAAATAATATAGAAGTAACCGATTTTCAGATTTCTCCTGGAAATGGACTTTCTGGAACCTTAAACAGCGAGCCGCTTTCTGGTGGTAATTTAAACTTTATTAAACAGAACGCCTCCGTCAATGAGGCGGTTCGCCAAAGAGCTTCTGATCTTGCCAGGGAAGGGAAAACGCCTCTCTTCTTTAGCAAAAACAACACACTGATTGGTGTAATCGCTGTTGCTGATGTAATCAAAGAAGACAGCCCACAGGCAGTACAAGAACTACAAAATATGGGAATCCATGTTGTTATGCTGACTGGCGACAACGAACGAACTGCCAGCGCAATTGGAAAACAGTCAGGCGTAGACGAAGTAATTGCCGGCGTTTTACCAGATGGAAAAGAAAATGTTATCCGCTCCCTTAAAAAACGTGGAAAAACGGCGATGGTTGGAGATGGCATAAATGATGCTCCGGCGCTGACCAGAGCAGATACAGGTATCGCCATTGGCGCAGGCACAGATATTGCCATTGACGCTGCAGACGTCGTTTTAATGAAAAGCCGTTTAAGTGATGTTCCGGCTGCAATTCGTCTCAGCCGGGCAACTTTGAAAAATATCCATGAAAATCTTTTCTGGGCATTTTTCTACAATGTTATTGGAATCCCACTCGCAGCCGGTGTCTGGTACCCTTTATTTGGCTGGAAACTAAATCCAATGTTTGGTGCGGCAGCAATGAGCCTTTCCAGTTTTTGTGTCGTCACAAACGCACTCAGGCTGAACTGGTTCAATATGCATAATACAAAAAAAGACAAGAAAATCAAAGCAAAAAAGAAACAGGAGGTAACTATGGAAAAAACGTTAAAAATTGAAGGAATGATGTGTGGGCACTGTGAAGCAAGAGTACAGAAATGCTTAGAAGCATTGCCAGAAGTAGAAAGCGCTGATGTAAGCCATGAAGCTGGCACTGCTGTTGTTACGCTAAATGCCGATCTTGCAGACAGCATCCTGCAAAAAACAGTAGAAAACCAGGATTACAAAGTTCTTTCCATTCAGTAAGAAACGGTGAAAATTATTCACCACTCTAAAAAAGCGCACCAGCGAAGCTGGTGCGCTTTTTATCACTCTACAATATTTCTTACCCAGATTCCCTTTTTCAATAAAATAAATCCAACGAAAGCCTTGATCGTGTCCATGCTACAATACATCGCATACACGATTAAAATTTCCAAAGAAGTAAAATGAACAATACAGTAGGTAAATGGAATTGCAACACACCATGTGTAACCACTGTCAAACATAAAAGTAACCCATGTCCGCCCGCCAGACCGGATGGTAAAATACGTAGAATGCAAAAAAGCCTGCAGAGGCATTATAACAGCATTTACACAAATCATTCTTCCTGCAAGGCGCTGAATCGCCTGTGATGTATTATATAACTGCGGGAAAAATCCTGATGCCAGATATAACACGGTACTGGTAATCACTGTAACAAACACAGAAAATGTAATAACTTTTGCTGCCGTATCCTTTGCCTCCTGAAACTCATTTGCACCCAAATGCTGCCCCACCAAAATAGCAACACAGCTTCCCATTGCAATAAAAATAACATTAAACAAATTGGAAATCGTACTGGTAATATTCAGCGCAGCTACCACCGATAAACCACGGACAGAAAAGCACTGGTTAATCATAGCCATTCCACCTGCCCACAAAACCTCATTTAGCATTAGGGGCGTCCCTTTGACTAAAATTTTCTTTGTCAAAGCAGCCGGAACTTTCAATGTCCGATATACCCCAATAATAAATGGATTCTTTTGTGTATGGATATGCGTCCACCCCACAACAATACCACACTCTGCCACCCTTGAAATGACCGTTGCAATCGCCGCTCCTGCCACTCCAAGTTCTGGAGCGCCCAGTTTGCCAAAAATCAGAATATAATTTAACACAAGATTAATCACAACTGCCGCAATTCCGGCTGTCATTGGAACGACTGTCTCCCCTGTTTCCCGCAAGGTACTCGCATAAATCTGCACAATAACAAACGGAATCACTTCCAGCAAAATAATATGCAAATAAGAAAGCCCATATTTAAAAGTGGCAACAGAATTGCTCCCATCCGAAGATGTGAGGAACATTTGAATCAAATTCTGCCCAAAACCAATGAACACCAAAAACGTCAATACGGCAATTACAATCCCTGTAATCACTTTAAACCGAAAGGTATCACGAATCCCCTTATAATCACGGCTTCCATAAAATTGTGCACCGAAAATCCCGGCGCCGGACAACCCACCAAAAATACATAAATTAAAAACAAACACAAACTGGTTGACAATCGCCACTCCCGACATCTGTTCTGTCCCAAGCCGTCCTACCATAATATTATCCAGAAATCCCACAAAATTCGTAATGGCATTTTGAATCATAATCGGAACAGCAAGCCAGAGCAGCTTTTTATAAAATCCTCTGCTGCCAATAAACTTTCCCATAACTTCTCCTTTCCAGAACGTATAAATACACTCTAAACGTTACTGCCCACTATATCATATTCGTTATAAAATACAATAGCATTTTAAAAGTTACTATTCACGGCTATTCTAAACATCATGCAAAAAACCATACGGCTATGCCGTCTGGCGCTGCAAAACCAGCAGCTTTTGTTTTTCTTATGATGTTTAGAACAGCCTACACGCTGATTTCAGAAAATAATCAACCTCTTATGTGCTAGCACAACAAGTTTGACTATTTTCTGAAATCAGCCGTGAATAGTAACTTTTTAATCAATTCTTCAAACATTATTGAAAGAGACCACCCTGTATGATATGATTGCTTTACGAAGGAAGCGTGTTACAAGTTGATAAGCCTACCCAGTCAGGCTTATCTTTCATCTACTCTGGAGGGTTACTATGCATAAAATTGGAATTATTTCTGATACCCATGGATTACTGCGTGATTCCGTAAAAGAAAATTTAAAGGACTGCGATATTATTCTTCATGGCGGAGATATCAAATCAGAAACCGACCTTAAAAAATTAAATTCCATTGCTAAAACATATATCGTCCGTGGAAATATTGACAAAGACTGGGCATCTGCACTTCCTGTTACCCTGAAAGTCAGACTTTTTGGTATCAGCATTTTTCTAATACACAATAAAAAACACATTACAGAAGACATATCCGACTGTAATGTGATTGTCTATGGACACTCCCATAGATATGAACAGGAACAGAAAGGGCAACAGCTCTGGCTTAATCCGGGCAGTTGCGGTCCCAGAAGATTCACCCTGCCGCTAACCATGGCCATCCTCCATATAAAAGACGATGGTTCCTTTTGGATTGACAGAATAAACCTGCCAGCAAAGACAGCAAACATCATTCTTCCCGCCAGCCAAAAGGATATAAAAGATATCATTCTTGCTGTTATGAAAAGTACAGATAAGGGAAAATCTGTCACGGAAATTGCCCGGCAAAATAAGATCAGTGAAGAACTTGCTTCCCAGATTTGCCGTCTTTATCTGACACATCCTGGCGTCGATGCAGATGGAATCCTTAATAAAATGGCTCTGACGGACTCCAAACATCAGAACTGAATATCACCCTTTCCACATCTCTTGCATATGATTCCACGCTTCTGGATCAAACTCTTTATCTTTAAAATAATATTTTCTGTCCTCTTCTGTAATTTTTCGAATCACTTTACATGGATTTCCCGCTGCAACCACCCAGTCTGGGATATCCTTTGTGACCACGCTGCCCGCACCAATAACAGTATTACTGCCAATATGCACTCCCGGACAGATCACGCTGTTTCCTCCAATCCATACGTTATCCCCAATAACAACCTCTATTCCATATTCATATTGTGTATTACGGCAATCAGGATGTACGGGATGTCCTGCGGTATAAATTGCCACATTAGGTGCCATCATGCAGTTGTCCCCAATCACCACTTTTGCCACATCTAAAATAGTACAATTATAATTTGCCATAAAGTTTTTACCCACTTCGATGTGGGAACCATAGTCACAGTAAAATGGCGGATTGAGAAAAGCATTTTCTGATTTTCCAAACAGTTCTTTAACAATTCTTCCAATTTCATCAAAATCGGAGCAATCTGCCGTATTCAGCCTCTGCAAAATTTTCCGGCATTTTTTCTGTTCCTCAAAAACAGCAGCATCCGATATATACGCCATCTGCGCATCTCTTCTCTCGATATTATTCATGTATAAGCCCTCCAATAATCATAATCTATTGTTACTATCCACTTATAACTATATCACATTTTTCTGCTTATTTCTTTCAAAATCATCTAAATTTTTATAACAATATTCTTTCTGTAAGGAACTGTAAATAAATTAAAGGAACTAGTTGCGAAGAATGTTTTTCCAAGTGCAAAGAAAAAAACGTAGGCGTAGCGGGCTACATTGACTAAATTTGAACCAAATATAGCGCAAAGTGGGGAGTGCAGATTGTAAGGAACTGAAAGTTCCTGGAATGAATTTTCAAACACACTCTAGCTGCTCAGCAAAAACAGCGGTAAATCTGTAAAAGTTTTACCGCCATTTCATCGTATTGATTCTTTCATTTTGAATTAGACAAACCAGAATAATAATGTTTCATCAACTCAATTCCAAATACAGGTCTTTATATTGTTTTGCCGAATTATCCCACGAAAAATTCTTGTCCATATCCCTTTGAAGCATTTCATTCCAATATTTGCGATTCTCAAAATATAATGTCTTTGCCCTGTTAATCGCATCTAACAATAAACCAGCTTCATAGCGGTCAAAAGTAAATCCATTTCCAGTATTGTAATACATGTTATATGGTTCTACCGTATCTTTTAATCCACCGGTTTCACGAACAATTGGCACTGTTCCATAATGCATCGCAATTAACTGTGTCAATCCGCAAGGCTCAAACTGCGAAGGTACCAGAAAAGCATCCGCACCCGCATAAATCCTGTGAGCTCTTGTTTCATCATACATAATATTAGAACATACATTGCCCTTATACGTGTTTTCATAATACTGGAAAGAGTTTTCATATTGAGAATCACCTGTACCCAATATAACAACCTGAGTATGTTCATCCATAACCTGCGTCATAATGGAGTTAACTAAATCCAACCCCTTCTGATTTGTCAGCCTGGAAATCAAACCTATAACAAATTTATGGTCATCCTGAACCAGCCCCAATTCTTCCTGTAAAGCACGCTTATTTTCTTTTTTCTTGTCTATTACATCCGTACGATCATAATTTACATGTAACCTGGAATCTGTACTGGAATCCCATATATCATAGTCAATACCATTTACAATCCCTCTTAATTTACCAGAATGATACCTTAAATGAGCATCCAGTTTTTCTCCGTAGTATGGTGTCTGAATTTCTCCTGCATACGTATTACTAACTGTAGTAATAATATTAGAATACGTTAAACCGCCTTTTAACATATTAGCATCTTCACGCCCCTCTTTTAGTGCGTCTTTGTTAAATACATAATCTGGCAGCCCTGACCAATAGCGAATTTTAGGAATATTGTAAATTCCCTGAAAACGTAAATTGTGAATAGTCAGAATCGTCTTTGCGGCAGACAGTTTCGTATTCTCAAACAGGACCCTTAAATATACAGGTGTTAACGCAGCCTGCCAGTCATGGCAATGAATAATATCCGGAATCCAATCCAGATAGTTTAATACAGCCAGTGCTGCTTTTGCAAAGTAACAATATTTCGGAATATCATCAATAAGACTAATATAAGGATCCCCACTGCTGAAAAATTCTTCATTGTCAATGAAATCATATACAACGCCATCCCATACATATTCCATAATTCCTACATAAAAAGATCTGCCATCGGCACATAAATTCATATCAAAGGAGCCTTTGTATACCATTTTTTCCTGATACTCCTGCGGAATACATTTATAGCGTGGAAGAATTACCTTTACATCACAATTCTGTTTTACCAGCGCTTTTGGAAGAGAATACATAACATCTCCCAAACCACCAGTCTTTACAAATGGATAACATTCTGAACCTATGAACGCAACACTCTTTCTTGGAGTCGTATATACTTCTTCTGGTTCTTCCTTTTTCACTGCTTTGGCAGACTTTACTTCCTCTTCCTCCGCTTCTTTTTTCACTGCTTTAGAAGACTTTACTTCCACTTCTTTCACTACCTTTTTCACTGCTTTAGCTGCCTTTGGAGCCTCTTTTTTGGCTTCCTTTTCCTCTTCTTTGCCAACCTTTGGCTTCTCTTCTTTTCCTGCCTTAACAGCTTTTAGCTTTTCTTCTTTGGCCGCTTCTTTCACTTCTTCTGCAACCTCTGCTTTCTCTTCTTTCACCGCAGCCGTTTCTTTCCCTGCCTCCGCAACCTTTTCTTCCTCTGCTTTCACTGCCTCAACTTCCGCTTTTTCTGCAGTCGCACTTGCTGACACCTTATTTACCCCCGTTTTCACAGAAGTTTTTTCTTGCTTTACTTTTTTTGTCACTCTTTTTCTTGCCATTTGACACCTCCAAAAATTAATACGATAATTTACCTGCAAGTTCCCTCAACAAAAATTGGCCAAATCCTTTCTCCTCAGCCAACCTCGCTGCATTGTCACTGTCTTTTTGCTATTCTTACTCTCGCCTTCGCAGTATCTCAAAACTCGAACATAGTTCATTACTTAATTATGCGAATACCATCCGTTTTTGTCAACTGCTTTCCAGAAAATTTTTAGCCAATCAAAAATGGAGCCTTGCACAACGCATCTCTTTGCGTTGCCAGACTCCTTCCAAGCAATAAAAAACACACTTCGCAAAATTTCTATTAGCATGAACGATTGGGAACTGTCAGGAAATTAATTACTGGCCGTTCCTTATTGACGATGCAGATACTTTTCTTTTGTTGCCATTCCGCCACGGATATGCCGTTCTGATTTATTAACATCCAGCACTTGCCTTGCCCTTGCAGCAAGAGACGGATTGATAGCAAGCAGGCGTTCTGTTACATCTTTATGTACAGTGCTTTTGCTAATCCCCATTTTCTTTGCAGTCTGCCGGACTGTTGCTTTAGATTCCACAATATACCTGGCAGCTTCAACCGCCCGCTCCTCAATATATTCTTTCAAGCTCCATCCCCCTGATACTACTTGTTTATTCCATAGTATGTAAGAATAGAAGCTTTTATTCTTTTCTTTTTCGTATTCATACAACAGCAGAATAGCCAAATCAAACCTCATAATCTATTCTACGAATAGAAATTCCAGAAACATCTTCTGCCGTTACACACAAACTGTGAATAATACCTAAAATTTTACAAATATTTACATTTTTTTATACTTCTTTTTTATTAATAAAGTGATACACTGTTACTATACTATTTTGATTAAAATGGAGGACAGGCCATGTTTAAGCTAAGAAATCCTGAACCGGCAAAGCAGGGATTGCGGATCATCATCGTAGGCTGCGGCAAAGTCGGTGCTACACTGATTGAACAGCTTACCCGTGAAGGGCATGATATCACAATTATTGACCAGAATCCCTACAAGGTGCAGGAAATCACCAATCAATATGACATTATGGGACTCACCGGAAATGGTGCAAGTTACAATGTCCAGATGGAAGCAGGCATTGAAAACACGGATTTGTTCATTGCAGTTACCGGTTCTGACGAATTAAATCTTTTGTGTTGCACAATTGCAAAACGTGTCGGTGAATGTTCTGCAATCGCCAGAGTGCGTACACCGGATTACAGCCACGAAATCGGTTATCTGCGCGAAAAACTTGGTCTTGCTATGATTATTAATCCTGAGTTAGAAGCCGCAAGAGAAATTGCACGTATCCTGTATCTTCCAACAGCATTAGAGGTCAATTCCTTTGCACATGGACAGGCAGAGTTGATAAAGCTTAAAATTCCAGAAGGAAATGCCTTAGATGGCATGACCCTTGTAAATTTTGGCCAGAAAACAAATGCAGATGTCTTAATCTGTGCAATTGAACGGAACGGCGAAGTCTATATTCCTTCTGGTGATTTCAAAATGCAGAAAGGTGATGTCGTTTCTTTCGTAGCAACCAGAAAAACGGCAAAAACGTTTCTGGAAAATTCCGGTTTCCAGACAAGCCGTGTAAAAGATACCATGATTATCGGTGGAAGCAGAGCCGCCTATTACCTTGCAGAACAGCTCCTTCATATGGGTATATCTGTTAAAATTATTGAAAATGACCGTGCCCGCTGTGAAGTTTTAAGCACCATCCTTCCAAAAGCTATTATTATAAACGGCGACGGGACTGACCAGGAACTTTTAAAAGAAGAAGGCATTATCTATGCAGAATCTTTTGTCCCACTGACAGGAATCGACGAAGAAAATATCCTTTTGACACTTTATGCGCGCCAGGTTTCCAACGCAAAAGTTGTTACCAAAATTAACCACATTAATTTCAAGGACGTTATCAGCCGCCTTGACCTGGACAGTGTTATTTATCCGCGTTACATTACCTCAGAAGCAATTATTGCCTATGTACGTGCAAAAAAAGCTTCCATCAACAGTAATGTGGAAACACTCTATCACATGTTTGATTACAAAGCGGAAGCAATCGAATTCCGTGTGAATGAGGAATCCAACGTTACAAATATTCCGCTGATGGATCTTTCCCTGAAAAAGAATCTGCTCATCTCTTTCATCGGCAGAAATGGCTCTATCATTATTCCAAGTGGAAAAGACTGTATCAAGGCAGGCGATACTGTTATGATCGTAACTACACATACTGGATTTAATGATATTCAGGACATTTTAGAAACCACTGGCAAATAACTCAATGGTTATAGAGTGAGCAATAGCAAAAAGAACGCTTATTGCGTGAAACGGAGTAAGTTATGAACAGTTCTATTGTACGTTATATTTTAGGACATATTTTAAAAATCGAAGGGCTGCTTTTGCTGCTTCCATGCCTGACAGCTCTGATCTATAAGGAAACAGAAGGCTTTGTCTATCTTGCGGTTGCCATCCTCTGTCTCCTTTTGGGACTACTGGTCACGTTAAAAAAACCAAAAAATTTCGTTTTCTACCAGAAGGAAGGCTGTATCGCCACCGCTTTAAGCTGGATTATTATGAGTATCTTTGGCTGCCTGCCCTTTATTTTTACGAAAGAAATCCCATCTTTTGTCGATGCGCTTTTTGAAACAGTTTCTGGATTTACAACAACCGGAGGCAGTATTTTAAGCGATGTAGAGGCATTATCGCACTGCTCCATTCTCTGGCGCAGCTTCACCCATTGGATTGGCGGCATGGGAGTTCTGGTATTCCTTTTGGCAATTATTCCAATGAGCGGCGGCTCCCATATCAACCTGATGCGCGCTGAAAGTACCGGGGCATCTGTTGGCAAGCTTGTCCCTAAAATCAAGTATACGGCTCGTATTTTATACCTTATTTATATCGGGATGTCCCTTTTGCAATTTATTCTGTTAATTGCTGGAAACATGCCTGTTTTTGATGCAATCAATACTACTTTTGCCACCGCCGGAACTGGCGGCTTCGGCATCAAAAACAGCAGCATGGCAGGTTATTCTGCCTATATCCAATGGGTAACCACCATTTTTATGATACTTTTTGGTGTCAGCTTCAATACGTATTACTATCTGTTATACCGCAATATAAAAAAAGCACTCGATTCCGAGGAAGTAAAATGCTATTTTCTGATTATTGCTGTTGCTATTGCCATTATTTTCTTTGAAATTTTAGATACCACAGCAGGAATATGGGATGCACTCACACAGTCTTCTTTTCAGGTCGCATCCATTATCACCACAACCGGATTTTCGACAGTAGACTTTAATTTGTGGCCGGAAACAGCCAAATTGGTATTACTTACCCTGATGTTTATCGGCGCCTGTGCCGGAAGTACAGGTGGTGGAATGAAAGTTTCCCGTGTGATTCTTCTGGTAAAAACAGTAGTCAGAGAATTGAATTCATACATTCATCCAAAAAGCATCAAGAAAATCAGAGTGGATAAAAAATCCGTAGAACATGAAGTTTCCCGAACAATCAATGTCTTTCTGATTACTTTATGTCTGTTGTGTGTTATTTCTGTCTTTGCTATTTCTTTTGACCAGAAAGACTTTATAACAAACTTTACGGCAGTTGCTGCCTGTATCAATAACATTGGCCCAGGTTTTGAGCTGGTCGGCCCGACACAGAACTTTAGCTTTTTTTCTCCTTTTGCCAAATATGTCCTGATATTTGACATGCTTGCAGGAAGGCTGGAACTCTTCCCAATGCTGCTTCTTTTCCACCCTGCTATCTGGAAAAGTGTTTTGACCCAACGGTTTGGCAAAAAAGCACAACATTAAGGAACCGTCACTAAATAACATGGAAATATAGACAAGAAAAGTTGGTAAGTTATTTCATGACGATTCCTAATTGAAAAGGGACACCCTTCAGATGGTGTCCCCTTCTTTTTATAAATTATCATTAAGAATTCACTAAATCCTGCAAACTGCCTTTTACCACATCAGAAGAAGAGAGAATCATCTCAGCAGAAGCTGCAATCTCCTGTGTCACTGCAGCAAGCCCTTCCGTTCGGTCATTCACTTCTCCAACTACACTTAACAAATGCTCGGTATCACTTAAAATAGATTCTATCGAATTAACAATCTTTTCCTGTGCCACGCTGCTCTTAGCAGCTGTTTCCCTGGAATTGGTTGCCAGATGGTTAATTTCATCTGCCACTACCGCAAATCCTCTTCCAGCCTCTCCAGCACGCGCCGCCTCAATCGAAGCATTCAGCGCAAGCAGATTTGTCTGGGACGCAATAGAAACAATTTCCGTATTATTTTCTGTAAGCTCGTGAATAAATTCATTAATCTGATGAATCGCTTTATCCAACTGTTTACAGAACTCCCTTACATTTACCATGCTGTTGGAAATATCGGTACATTCCATTGCACTGCTGTTGTTCCCCTCTGCCAAATCGCTGACTGCCTTATAGACTGTTTCGAATTGGTCATTAATATCTGCTACCGTAACAACAATCTGCTCTTGCTTCTCATTGATAATTCCCTTTTCATCTTCCACCTGCCTTGCAAGCTCAAGTGCATTGTTTCTCTCGACTTCCACCTGTGTTTTCATATAATGAATACAATTCTCTTTATGATTAAATCCATTATGAATCGCATGTGCCATCTTCTCACAGGTATCATATCCACAACAATAACAGTTGATTTTTCTGGATTCCGCCGTTTCCTTCCCCATATCATTATAAATTGCTTCCAGCTCTGCACCTGTCGGGACTGCATACTCACACAAATCAGACAAATCTGTATAACTGCAAATATAATCATTCAAATCCAGCTTTGCAAACTGTTTGTTCAGCTTCTTCAGCCGCTGTTTTGGCGACAGCTTCCGTGACCAGGTATGCGCTGGTTTGTTATTCTTGCTTTTTTCCCGAATCCGCATCAGTTCCATCAACGTATCATCTTTTCCATTTTTTGATCGCTCTGTTCCCGGTCCATAAATACAACCTTCCCCACAGTTCAAGGCATCAATAAACAGATATGGTGTCTGCCCCTTGATAATCCTGTCCTTATTTGCTTCCAGATAGTTGTACATATGTTTCTCACCTTCCATCTGGCGGATAAAAACATCTTCTCCAAGAAACCAGTACACATTTTCCTTTAATCCTCCTGGTGTCGGATAGATAGAGCCAAGTCCATACTCAATCTCATCTTTGCAGGATGAACCGGAAATATGGTTCTCCCTGACATATTTCATCAAATGGTCAAAAGTCACATTATACGAAATCAGCCCTTTTCCACGCTCTGACTCCATCTCCATCTTTTTGGCAATGCAAGGACTGATAAATGCCAGCTTGTCTGTCACCCCCATTACCTTCCTTGTATAAATCGCTCCGCACATCATCGGACTCTGTACTGGAAACAACTTTGGAATCAAGTTCGGAATATAACGTTCAATATATCCAACAACAGCTGGACATGGCTGTGAAATTCCCCCTGTAAAATTATATTTCTGAATATAATTCAAATATGCCCAGGTTGTTATATCGGCGCCAAAAGAAATACTAATCATGCGGTTTACGCCCAGTTTTTTCAAACCACCCAGCACACTCTCGTATTCTTTTGGATAATTTGCAAGAAAAGCAGGCGCAATCAGCAGTGAAATTTTCTCTCCACGCTTTAGCGCCTCAAAAAACGCTTCCGTATCATCCATAAAATCCCTGGCATTATGTTCACACGCATCAAAACAGGCACCACATGCGATACATTTGTTTCCATCTACATCAATGATATTCTGCCCATCTTCTGTTTCATTTGCAATAGTTGCTCCGATACAACTGCAAACACTAATACATTTATTACATCCTACGCATTTATCATTTGTCTTAACCAGTTGATGCAATTTACTTTGTGTCATGTCTTTCTACCTCTCTTTTTTGTATTTTTGTTACACCGGCCTCCTTATTTATTTACTATTGTCAAATTTAGAACAATGCAAGGCTATCATTCTTTTAAAGTGCATTACAAATTTGTCAGAAAATATTTTTAATGCACTTTATATACACTTTTATCTATAATTATAACATCTATATTAAAAAATGCCAATTAAAGCACTTTTTCTGTGCTAATTTTCTATTTTTTGCACAATATGCACATTCTTTTTTTGTTAATTTTGCATAAACAAATACATTCTTTTAACAACTTTTTCAATGCATAGAATCCCCCAAAAAAGTTCACAATAATCCTGTTACCGATAACCAATGTGGTTTTTATCTGCAAACCACATTCACCAGCGTGTTTTAGACACAGAAAAGAGGATATTATGAAAGAGTCAAATTTAAACCGTTTTTCAACTAGTGGTGCTTCTAGCTCAAACGACACCACAAACAGCTCAAACCAGAGTAACAAAACAGCCAGCAACCGCAGCCAGAATAAGGCTGGAAACACTACTGGCAATTCCACAAACAGCAGTAATTCTTCAAACAGCAGCAACTCTTCAAACAGCAGCAACTCTTCGAACAGCAGCAACTCTTCGAACAAAAGCAGCAATAAGTCTTCCAACAGCAGCAATTCTTCCAATTGCCGCTAATGCTTCTGTCCGTTAGTAGTATCTAAATACTGCAATACCAGGCAGCTATATCAAGAAAACTGATTTTCTTAATATAGCTGCCTTTCGTACATATTTTATTCTATTCGCATAAAATAATATAACTCACTTTGGGAAGGATAACACATCTCATGCAATTTCAAATTATTTCCTGTGAAATGCTGGAGAAATATCTGAAACGCAGCGATATTCTTTTACTGGATTTAAGAAGTAAAGAAGATTATGAAAAAGACCACATCCCAAATGCGGTCTGGGCAGACTGGGAAACTCTGGAAGATACCATTTCCTCCTACCTGTCTGCACTTCCCTTCAAACCGCAATGGATTATCCTGTACTGTGACCATGGAAACACAAGTCTTTTGACTGCCCGCGACCTCGCCAGAAATGGTTATCCTGTAATCAGCCTGAATGGCGGATATGCTTACTGGCGTTCTTACAAAGCAAAATAACCTGCTATATTAATTTCCTACAGTCCAATACTTGAATCCAAAGCCTCCCTGTGCTAAAATGTAATTTTTAAGAAGTCACTTTAAACTTTATGCCTTCTCCCGGAGCCTCCAGGAATTTTTTCTATATATTCTCTAATGTACGGGGCTGGCAGAAACGGAGGATTTTTATGAATCAATTTACAGAAACACTTTCAAACATTTTAGGCACGATTGATGATTTCGTCTGGGGCCCGGTTATGCTGATTCTTCTTGTGGGAACAGGCGCCTTCCTGACTATACGTACTAAGGCACTCTGCTGGCGTAATCTTCCTTATGCATTAAAAAGCGTTATGAGCAAAGAAGCCAGGACAAAAAAGGGAGATGGCGACGTTTCCCCCTTTTCTGCGTTAACAACCGCACTTGCGGCTACCATAGGAACCGGAAACATTGTCGGCGTTGCCACAGCAATGCTTTCCGGTGGTCCGGGCGCCATTGTCTGGATGTGGATTTCAGCCGCCTTTGGCATTACTTCTAAATTCAGCGAATGTATGCTTGCCATCAAATACCGTGAAGTCAATGAACGCAGTGAAATGTCAGGCGGTCCTATGTACACCATGAAAAAGGCTTTAAAACCAAAAAAACTAGGCACCATACTTGGATGGCTGTTTGCCTTATTTGCTGTACTTGCCTCTTTTGGTATCGGAAATCTAACACAGGCAAATTCTATTTCTACCGCAGTAACCGCTACATACCATGTCCCATCATACATTACAGGTATTGTCATTACGATACTTTCACTTCTTATTATTATTGGCGGCATTAAATCTATTTCCAAAGTATCACAGGTAGTAGTACCTTTGATGGCCGTTTTATATGTAATTGCCGGAGTAATCGTTATTATTGGCAATATTGCAAATGTCCCTACCGGAATTGTCATGATTTTTAAAATGGCTTTTTCTGTCAAGTCAGTCAGCGGCGGACTCTGTGGAAGCATTGTAGCCTCTATGATGCAGGCGCTCCGCTTTGGGGTTGCCCGCGGTGTTTTCTCCAATGAAGCAGGCATGGGTTCAGCAGCTATTACTGCCGCAGCAGCAACTACTACAGATCCAGTCCGCCAGGGATATATTAATATGACTGGAACTTTCTGGGACACAATCGTTGTCTGCTCCATTACCGGACTCTGCATCGCAAGCTCCGGCGTTTTAGGCAGCACAAGCCTCTCTGCAAAGGGAAATTACTCCTGGCAGGAGGAATGCCTTGTTATTTCCTCTACAGATGTAGACAGCGATAAGACAGTTGTAACAAACTATACCGTTAACCTAAACGACAACTCCATAACATTGACACAAAAGGGAAAAAACCAGGAAGAACTGACATTGACAAAACAGGGGGAAATGCCTTATGTTGATATGGAACTAAAAAGTGTTCCATATGATATCAGTGGCACCTGGAATGATTCTTCCGGCAATGAATACATATTTAATACAGATACCAGCTATGAGTACCATCATGTAGTAGAAGGCTCTGCGTTAACCATTCGTGCATTTGAAACTGTCTTAGGCGGCGTTGGCGGCTCCCTGATTACAATTTCCATTGCGCTGTTCGCTTTTTCTACCATCCTCGGCTGGGAATATCACGGCGAAAAAGCACTGGAATACCTGCTTGGCACACACCGTTTTAATATGATTTACCGTATCGCATTTTCCCTGTTAGCGTTTGTTGGGGCAACTACGACTTTAGAAATTGCCTGGACATTCTCAGATATTGCCAATGCTTTGATGGCGATTCCAAACTTAATCTGTATGCTGGCATTAAGCGGCGTCATTAAAAGTGAGCTGGAGCGTTACCAGCCGATACTTGAAGAGGAAAAACGCCGGAACAAAGCAAAGAAATGAGGCCGCCATGGATAGTTTTATTTACAGTCTGAACGCAACCATTCCTATTTTTCTGGTAATGGTTATTGGAAATTTTCTCAACCGGATTGGGCTGATTGACAGACATTTCTCTAATATTGCTGATAAACTTGTCTTTAAAATCTGCCTGCCTTGTATGCTTTTTCTGAATTTGGCGGGCACCAATATCCGAAAGGAATTCGATACAGGCTATATTGGCTACTGTTTCGCTGTTACGCTGCTTTCCATTCTGTCTATCTGGTTTGCCGCAAGACATCTGATGAAGGATAAAAGTATGGTAGGAGCTTTTGTACAGGGTTCCTACCGGAGCAGTGCAGCAATCTTAGGACTCGCATTTATTGAAAATATTTATGGAACTTCTGGAATGGCTCCTTTAATGATTATTGGCTCCGTTCCACTCTATAATATTTTCGCCGTAGTTGTTCTGACACTGGAAAGCAATTCTACCAAAACCTCTGCCATAGAAAAGCAGCTTTGGACTGCCTTTCTTGGCATATTGAAAAATCCAATTATTATCGGCATTTTTCTCGGTCTTTTGGCCTCTTTTTTTAATCTTTCCCTGCCGCATATGCTGGAAAAAACAATCGAAAATCTTGGTTCGATTGCCTCTCCCCTTGCGCTTCTTTCCATTGGCGCTTCTTTTGAAGGCAGTAAGGCAATCGCTAAAATCAAGCCAACCGCCATTGCTTCCTTCCTAAAATTAGTTGGTCTGGCGGCTCTTTTTCTACCTGCCGCAGTCTGGCTCGGTTTCCGTGACCAAAAGTTGATTGCTATTATTATCATGTTAGCCTCTCCATGCACTCCTACTTCTTATATTATGGCAAAAAATATGAATGGTGACGCAACTCTTGCTTCCAGCATTATTGTCACTACTACGCTGTTCTCTTCTGTCACACTGACAGGCTGGATTTTCCTTGCCCGCCTCCTGGAACTTATTCAATAGCGCATGATAAAAAGGGACGTTCACACGCCCCTTTTTATCATGGAAATTTAGCATTATTGTGATTTTTCAGTATTTGCCTTTTTTCCTCGCATCAAAGACAACATAACACTTAAAATTTCAGCCAGTTTCCTGATACTTAACTGCATTTCGCTCTGATGCTGCTTTAGATCAGATTCATTTGTTATAATTGTCTGAATATCGCTCTGCAGCTGGTTCAGGTCAGATGCAGATGTAGCTGTTGATTCTGGCTGTTTTTCCAACAATTTCCGAACATCCTCCTGTATCTGCTCTGTTGCAGCTTTTTCATCAAAAAGTATCTGAAGATCCGTCTGTATCTTTTCCATCACTTCCTGGCCCTCTGTCAAAGTCTTAATGTCATCTCTATTCTGCTCAAACAATTCCTTTGTCTGGTCAGCAGTTTGATTGACATCTTTGGAAACAATCTGGACTGTTGCTGTCGTATGTTCATTTACAGATGCTTTCAGGCGTTCCAGGTATTCTTCCAGTACATTTACAGAAACTTTGTCTGCACCTTCACTTTCCTGCATCAAGGTATGGACTTCTTTGTAAATCGCCTTTTCAAACTGGAGCTGTTCATTCAGAACAGAATATAATTTCTGGTCATATCCTTCCTGGCGCTTTTTATCCATTTCCCGCTCTGCTGCCAGAAAAGAATAGAATCCATCATAGAAATAATATGCCAGTACAATAATAACAACGGCCAAAGCAACGCTTAATGCCACACCAAACGCAGATTTTGCCAGTACATCACGAAAAATAATTTCCGCAAGAATACCTGCGATGCATACTAAAAATGATAATAATGTTGTTTTCCTGATTTCCATGACTACCTCCATTCCTTATAGTGATGAACTATTTAAGTATTCTTTCTGGAATGGTGTTAACTCATCAATCTCTTTTCCAAGGAAACGAAGTTTACGCTTTGCAACTTCCATATCCACTTCACGAGGCACAACAATCAGTTTTTCATTCAGTTTTCCTTCCGTTTCTACCAGATATTTTGCACTCAATGCCTGAATAGCAAAACTCATATCCATAATTTCAGCCGGATGTCCATCCCCAGCAGCCAGATTAACAAGGCGTCCCTCTGCCAGTATATAAATTCTCACACCATTTGGAAGCGTATAACCTACAATATTATTACGCATTTCCTCTGTTTTTGTCGCAACTTCACGCAGACGCTTCATATCAATTTCCACATCAAAATGACCTGCATTGCAAAGAATTGCCCCGTCCTTCATTTCCATAAAATCTTCTTCATCAATAACTCCGGCACAACCTGTCACGGTTACAAAAAAGTCGCCAAATTTTGCCGCTTCCTTCATCGGCATTACTTCAAACCCATCCATCACCGCTTCAATCGCCTTGATTGGATCAATCTCTGTTACAATAACACGGGCGCCCAATGCTTTTGCACGCATTGACACACCTTTTCCACACCAGCCATATCCGGCTACGACAACAATCTTTCCTGCCACAATCAAATTGGTCGTACGGTTAATTCCATCCCATACTGACTGACCAGTACCATAACGGTTATCAAAAAGATGCTTACAGTCTGCGTCATTTACCATGACCATCGGAAAAGCAAGCTGATCTGCCGCCGCCATTGCCTGAAGACGGATAATCCCTGTTGTCGTTTCCTCGCATCCGCCAATAACATATGGAAGCTGATCTTTTTTTGTCGTATGAAGCATATGAACCAAATCACCACCGTCATCAATAATAATGTTTGCCTGATGGGAAAGTGTCTCTGCAATGTGTGCCTCATATTCTTCATCTGTAGAACCATGCCACGCAAAAACATTTAAACCTGCCTCTACCAGTGCAGCCGCTACATCATCCTGTGTAGAAAGCGGATTGCTTCCTGTAATGTACATCTCGGCACCGCCTGCTGCTAACACCTTGCAAAGATATGCTGTCTTTGCTTCCAGATGAATTGACAACGCAATCTTTTTGCCGGCAAAAGGCTTCTCTTTTGAAAAATCTTCCTCTAAACTCCGAAGAAGCGGACAGTTCCTGCGCACCCATTCAATTTTATGCGCACCAGATGGTGCTAAACTAATATCTCTGATCTGACTCATACTAATCCTCCATTTCTTAATTCATTTACAGTTTTCTACTGTTAGTCTCTTAACGGCGGCCTTTGATATAATTATCGGTCATTTTCTTTTTCATTAGACGGCAAAAAAACACCACCTTTCATTTTCCCGATAATTGTGCCTGCCTATTATTATAACGAATATACCAAAAAGTGTAAATCCTTATCCCAAGAATCTTTAAAACAATTGTATAAGAGAACTAAAATCAATTCCCAATGTATCCTGCACCTTCTGCAAAAGCTGCAATACATCCCATTCCGACTGATATGCACTCATCGCATCAGAATCAGAAGTTTCATATACTTTATCACTTTCAGATGGCATAGCCGATTCAACCTCTGCACCACTTTCCATTTTCACATCAATGGCAGCAACTGTTTCCTGTCCGGCAAGAACGGTGACAACACCTGTTGCTTCTTCCTGATTTCCTTCTGCCTCAACCCTTAAAGAATAGTTTGCAAGTTCAGCCCGGGCTTCGGTAGAATATGTAATGGCTCCACTAACTTCTCCATCTTTCAGATTGGAAACATCATAATCCTCTACCGTAACCTTTAATACATTCTTTGTCAGTTCCAGGGTGTCATCATTTGACGGAATTGCTGCATCAAGCGAAAAATCCCCATTGATAATGCCATCATTTTCCGTTCCTTTTCCATGAAGATGAAAAATCTCTTTTCCCTGTGATTCGATAACTGCTTCCAAACCAAAGTTTTCTCCATCTCCTGGATCTGCCATGCGGATTACAACTTCTTCGTCGTCCTCCTTAAGCGTGATCTTGCGCCCAATAATCTTATCATCACTGCCCACTTGTACTTCCATTACCATAGAAAAATCTGTCGCATCCACCCCTTCTTCAAGCTCTTCTATCGTCTCGGCAATTTCCTCTTCATATTCCTTACTTGCCTCTTCATCAATATTTTCTATAATCCCCTTAATCTCACTATCTCCTTTTAACTGTTTTAAAAAATCGCCAGCCAGAGAAACTGCCTCTTCTCCCTTCATTGTAACAGTATATAAATCTGCTTTACAGGATACGCCTTCTGCCGCACATTCTACCTTTTCTTCTGCCTTTTTGACATTTTTAGCATTTTTAATCACTAAGTCTGTATAACGTGTATATATCTTTTTTAAATCCTCCGAAGCAGGTATCACTTTTCCAAAGCCTGCAAAAGAGTACAACTCATTTGCTTCTAAATCCTCCATAGAAGTATGCAGATACGATTCTGACAACTCTGGAATCTGCACATAAGAGTCTTTTGTGTCCAGGTCATAATGTGACTTCAATGTAACAAGCCCTTCCCCATTTCCACCTGCTTTTATAATAGAAGAATACACATTTTTCTCCTTTTTTACAGCCACATCCATCTCTATATTGTCCAGCTTGGAAAGATTCACGCCATACAGAGTTGCCAGTGACTTTACAGAATCAGAAAGCGTCAGCTTCATATTAATCTTTTTATTAACAGATTCTTTTGCGAAGCTGCCATATACACGGTCAAAATATCCTCCCAGCTTTTCTGCCTGCTCATCTCTGTTTTTTATCTCTATCTGCTGATAATATTCTGCATCAGACATATTAGATTTTTTAAAGACAGCCGCCGCAGCGACGCCTACTGCAAGAATACAGACAACAACTAAGGCAATTACAATTTTATTGCTAAAAAATCCTTTCTTTTTACCTGAATCCTGCCCACTACCCGTCATCTGGCCGACACTCTGCCCTGCTGCTGGCTGCGTTACGCTGCCAGTTTGTCCTGTATTCACAGGTTTTACTGTATTTCCAGACTGTTCTGCATTTACTGGCTGTCCACATACCGCACAGAACTTTTCTCCCTCATTCCATTCTGCGCCACAATTACTACATTTCATATCATATCCTCCTTCTGATTTATATTACCGCTTTCGCTTTCCATAATATACGATATTTTACATAAGGTCAATAACCCAAATCATGCCATATATTGTGTACCCTTGCAAAATGTGATACACTTGTATCTGAATAATCTATAAATAGCAATCTACATTTTAGACATAACAATACTCTGACAGAAAGGAAGTCTTTTTATGGAACAGACTACTGCCGAAAAGGGCTTTACCCTTACCATACAACATCTGAAAAAAAGTTTCCGGCATGGAAAAAAGAAAGTGCTGACTAATATCTGCCTGGAAGTTAAAAGCGGCGAATGTATTGGAATTCTTGGCGCCAACGGCTGCGGTAAATCTACACTTCTTTCTATTCTCGCAGGAATTCAGCCGGCAGACTCCGGTTCCATTCAACTGAATAACACGAACCTCTTAAAAAAAGGATATCCTTCCCTGATTGGTTATGTTCCCCAGGAATGTCCACTAATGGAAGAGCTAAATGCCTATGACAACCTGAAACTGTGGTATTGTGACAGTCCGCTTTCTTTACAGGCTGAACTGGAACAGGGTTTTCTCGCCATGCTTGGAATCCCTGACTTTTTAAAAGTTCCTGTGAAAAATATGTCTGGTGGTATGAAAAAAAGACTAAGCATTGGCTGTGCTGTGGCAGAAAATCCTCGTATCCTTCTCCTTGACGAGCCGGGAGCCGCTTTGGATTTAATCTGCAAGGAACGAATTGAAGTCTACCTGAAAAATTTTAAGAAACAGGGTAATACCATTCTTCTTGCCACACATGAAGAACGTGAAATCAATCTGTGCGACCATCTGTTTCTTTTAAAAAATGGAACATTAGAGCCATTCTGTTATGATGGAAATATTCATACACTTGCCGGAAAGCTGGCACAGACTGAAGGGAGCTGTTCATTATGAAAGTCTGGAAACAATATATTATTCTGGAAACCAAACGTATGATAAAAGGGCTTCCTGCTATCTGCTTTGGAAGCCTGTTTCTAATTGTTTTACTGGCTGGTATTTTCACCCTTTTTCAGGTAAACAGCAAACATACGGAAAAAAATAACCCGGTAGAAATCGGCGTTGTGGCAAAAAAGGGGGAACCCTTTGTTGACTGGATGATTACTACTATCAGCAATATCGAAAATACGCAGTACACCTGCCACTTTCAGCGTTTAAACGAAAAAAAAGCTGACCATGAACTGAAATCCGGCAAAACGGATATTGTATTTCTCATTCCCGAAAATTATATTGCTTCTATAATAAAAGGGGAGAATAAACATCTGACCATCCGTTTTGGAAGCAGCCAGTCAACTATTGTAAGTTTCCTGTTCCGTGAGCTTTCCCATGCCGCTTCTTCTTTTATACTGGATACAGAGGCAGGAATATATACTATGCAGGAATATTATAAGCAGCACAACCTCCCCAACCGGGCAGATGATGAATTTGACTTAAACCTTAAATATGTCAAAGAAATTATTTCCTTAGATAAGGGAATGGAAGCAGAAGAAATCGAAACGGAAACCTCCAGACCTCTTATACAACAATATCTGATTTCTGCTTTTGTGCTCCTTCTCTTTTTCTGGGGTCTGACCTGCAGCCGAATGCTTACTCCACAAAGTAAGGCTTTTCAGAATAAGCTTACCCAAAAGGGTATTGGTTTTGCCAAACAGATTTTCGCAAGAGGACTTGCCTTTTTTACAGTTTCACTTGCCAATTACCTGTTCCTGTTTGTCCTTGCAGGCATTGTAATGAGTGTATTTTCCCTTCGTGTTCCGGGTACTCTCTGTGCCAGCATTCATGAATTATGGCAATTTGCCTTCCGGTGCATCCCTGTTTTGCTGTTAAGCACCGCTTTTATCCAGCTTGCCTATGAAATAACAAACGATTCTTTAGGTGGTATTCTTTTCCTGTTTTTTTCCATACTGGCCATGGGACTGTGTTCCGGCTGCTTTTATCCCCGCAGTTACCTTCCCCATGCCCTGCAATCGGTTAGTGTGCTGCTGCCTGTCTGGCAGGCATGCCGTTATGGGTTTTCTGCCTTAGAAGGCTCCTTTCACAGTGCAGCATTCCTTTACCTGATTGCCTGCCCTGCGATTTGCTTTTTACTTATGACTTTACGCTGCCATTATTCACAAACCCACTAAATTGTGTTTAGAGTGTGCTTGAAAGTTGCTTTCTGCAAGATGTGCTTCACAGGAATAAATTCATTGTCAGTTCTTTCTCATATATTTATTTGCGCCGCAAAAAATGCGGCATGGAGGGTATTATGAAACAATTTACAGTCTGCTTTGCTATTTACTGCAAACGGTTAATGAAAAAAACGCTCTTTCTTTTTACGCTTTTGCTGCTGCCGATATCTGTACTCCTTTTACAGAACTGCCAGACGAAAACAGATGCCGTGGTACGTGTCGCTCTTTATGCGCCAGACAAAGCTTCTGACCATATAACAGAAAAACTTTTCCAGGAAATGATATCACTTTCTAATACCGCTGTGTCTTTTTATGAAACTTCCACTGAAAAAAAACTGCGTCAGGATATCACAGATGGAACGGCATCCTGTGGCTATATTTTTCCAAAACATCTGGAAAAAAGATTAAAAGAATATGCAGAAAAGAAAGAGCCTTATATTACGGCAGTTCGTGCGGAAGACGATGTACGTACAAGAATAGTGGATGAAATCGTACTAAGCAGGATTTACCGTCCTATTTCCTATCATATTCTGGCTTCTTTTCTGGAACAAAAAACCAAAAGTGCGCCGGATTCCGAGGAGCTATCCAAAACCTTCCTGAAATACAGCAGTGATGAACTCCTGTTCCAGTTTGAATACGCCAATGGAGATACCAATACCTTTTTAAATGATTCACAGGCAAACTATATGCTGATGCCAATACGAGGTGTCACTTCCATCATGGTGCTATTATCCTGTATGGCCGGAGGAATCCTCTGGTATTCTGATACCGGAAATGCTCTTTTTTTAATGAATCACAAAAAAAGGCAGCTCTGCAGTTTTCTCTCCCTGCTGCTCCCTGGTCTTTTTGCGTCCCTGACAGGACTTTTTACTATAAAAATTACTGGTATTTTAGAAAACCCCGTCGCCGAACTGCTATCCATGCTGTTCTTTTTATGTGCCAGCCTGTCACTCGTTCATTTCCTGCGCACTTTTTTACCAAAAAAGGAGCTTTTTCTTGCCTCCATACCAGTTCTTACCATCGCCTCGCTTTTGCTCTGCCCAATTTTTATCAGCCTACAGACGATCGCCCCTGCTCTTTCTTCCTTTAGCTGTATTTTTCCATCAACATGGTATCTTTCTTCCCTGCATAATCCAAAGGATCTTCTCTATCTCTTTCTCTACTCCTGCTGCCTTTTTTCTGTTGCTTTTTGCTATAAAAAAGTTTTGAAGTTCCTCTAACACACAAAGCCCCATGTTATCTTCCTATGCTTATTTTGAGCAATTATCTAACGCAAAAGGATATTCAATCTGTAGCAGGCGCAGCCCCTTTGCGGGAGCAGTTGGTCCCGCCTGTGCCCTGTCACAGGAAGCGATAATATATTCCACATCTTCTGGTAAAATTGCCCCCTTTCCCACCTCAAGTAAAGTCCCCACAAGAATTCTGACCATATTATACAAAAAACCATTCCCCTGAACCCGTATGCGTATTTTCTCTTCAATATCATCCTTTACAACCTCCAGTGAATAAATCGTCCGCACGGTTGACTGCACCTGTGCTCCCGCCGAACAAAAAGCAGCAAAATCGTGCTCTCCCAAGAATGCTTCCGCTGCCTTCTGCATTTTTTTTAAATCCAATGTACCATAATAAAAATATGCTGTATTCCGATATTCTGGCAGCGGAAAAGCTCTGTTTACAATGGTATATTCATATGTCTTTTTACAATCACAGTGTCTTGGATGAAAGAAATCAAAAACCTGCAACGACTTTTGTATTACAATATCCTCTGGTAAACGTTGATTTAACGCATAGGAAAACTTCTCTGCCGGAATCCGTGACTCTGTATCAAATACTGCCACATTTCCTAACGCATGCACCCCTGCATCTGTCCGGCTTGCCCCAATCACCTGAATTGCTTCACCAGTCAGGCTGCAAATCGCTTTATTTAACATTCCCTCTATTGTAGCAGCCGAAGGCTGGATCTGCCAGCCATGATAATTTGTCCCGTCATACGACACAATAAGCATTACCCGTTTCATTCTCGTCCCCGTCTTTCTTAATTTTTGATGCTCTTTTCAAACATGCTCTAAAGCATAGGCAGATAGGTCACAGCACTGTACAGCAATACACAATAGGCAATGCAGATAAAAT
Source organism: uncultured bacterium (assembly GCA_947651225.1). Classification (GTDB taxonomy): domain Bacteria; phylum Bacillota; class Clostridia; order Lachnospirales; family Lachnospiraceae; genus Butyribacter. The sequence goes on from CANSYK010000014.1 coordinate 48,717, forward strand.
ATGCCGCAAAATCTCTTCCCTGATACCGCAAAGGATGCATTTTCGTACGCCCATCTCCCCCATGATAACATCTTGCATCCATTGCCAGAGCCAAATCATTCGCCCGGCGGATTGCCGATACAAAAAGGGGCACCAGAATCGGCAGCATATTCCGAAGACGTTGCAAAACACTTCCTGACTCAAAATCAGCTCCTCTTGCCATCTGTGCTTTCATAATCCTGTCCGTTTCCTCGACCAGAATCGGAATAAAACGCAGCGCAATCGACATCATCATTGCAATTTCATGTACTGGAACATGAAGATGGCGAAGCGGTCTCAAAAGCTTCTCTAAAGCATCTGTCAATTGGTTTGGTGTTGTCGTCAGCGTCATAAGAGAAGAACCCAGTACCAGAAAAATAAGGCGAAACGCCATAAAAACAGATTTTCGCAGCCCTTCCCATGTCAATTGGATTGCTCCAAATCGAAAAAAAACCGTTCCTGGTGTCCAGAACAGGTTTAATACCGCCGTAAACACCAACATAAAAAAAATGGGTTTAAGTCCCCTGACAATATAGGAAAACGGTACCTTAGACAAAACCATTACCGCAAAGAAACACCCAACTGCCACAACATAGCCCCAGAAATTATGGAACAAAAATAGGGATACAATATATAGCAACGTCCCTGTCACTTTTACCCTTGGATCTAATCGGTGAATGACAGAATCCGCCACATAATATTGTCCGATTGTAATATTTCGAATCATATAATACCTCTATCGCTTCTTTCCCTGCAATTTTCAAACACGTTTTAGCCATTTTAAAATTTCCGAAACACTCTCCTGAACAGTCAGACAGTCCTCTTTTACTCCTGCCCCCTGCGCTGCAAGGCAATGCATCAAACTTGTCGCCTGCGGAACGCCAAGCCCAATTTGCTTTAGCTCCTTTTCATAGCGGAACACCTTGCGTGGCTCTCCATCTAACACAACCTCGCCTTGATTCATCACAATTACACGACTGGCATATTCCGCCACATCTTCCATACTGTGCGAAACCATGATAATCGTAATCTTACGCTCACTATGCAGCTTTTTTAGCAAATCAAATATTTCTTTTCGCCCTGCCGGGTCAAGCCCTGCCATCGGTTCGTCCAAAACAAGGATTTCTGGCTCCACCGCAAGCACTCCCGCAATTGCCACACGTCTTTTCTGCCCTCCAGACAGAGCCAAAGGCGAAACGTCAAACAGTTCCTCCCCAATTCCAACATCCTTTAAAGCTCCAAAAGTGCTTAATTCAGCCTTAAGCGGCTCCCATTCCATGTTGTTTGGGCCAAATGCTACGTCCTTTACCACCGTTGCTTCAAAAAGCTGATGCTCTGGATATTGAAAAACAAGTCCCACCTTACTCCGCAGCATCTTCATCGAAAAATCCTTATCATATATATTTTTCCCATGAAAAAGAATCTCTCCACTGTCTGCCTTTTCCAGACCATTCAAAAGCTGTATCAGTGTTGACTTTCCAGAACCAGTGTGTCCTACAATTGCAGTAAATTCATTTTTATGAATTTCCAGATTAATATTCTTTAATGCCTGTTTTTCCTCGCTGCTGCCCTTCCCATATGTATAGTTTACATTCCGTAGTAAAATTGACATTAACTCACCCCTTAAAACCTGACTTTAACCGCAACAATTCCTCTGCCAGCCTTTCTACACTATAAATTTCATTTGTTATCGAAACTCCTGCCCTGCAAAGCTCCTGCACAATCTGTGTAATCTGCGGAGCCTCAAGACGGCACTCCTTTAACGTCCCTACATTTTGAAATACCTCACCAGGCGTCCCAGAGCATGCTACCGTTCCCTGTTTCATAACATATACATAATCTGCCTGTGTTACCTCTTCCATATAGTGGGTAATCAAAACCACCGTAATATGCTCCTTTTGATTCAGCCTTTTTATTGTATCTAATACACTTTTCCGCCCAACAGGGTCTAACATTGCCGTAGCTTCATCTAATATAATGCACTTTGGGCGCATTGCCATAACCCCCGCAATTGCCACACGCTGTTTCTGCCCACCCGATAGATGATTCGGAGAATGCCTGCGATAAGAATACATCCCTGTCTCTTTTAAACTCTCCTCAACCCTTAATAAAATCTCATCGGTCGGAACTCCCACATTTTCCAAGCCAAACCCAACATCCTCTTCTACAATATTGGCAATAATCTGGTTGTCTGGATTTTGAAATACCATCCCGGCAGTCTGCCGGATGGCAAGTGTATTCTCACTGTCTGCCGTATCCATTCCATCAATATATAACGTTCCCTCAGTTGGAAACAAAAGCCTGTTTAAGTGCTTTGCAAACGTAGATTTTCCAGAGCCATTTGCACCTAAGACCGCCACAAAACTCCCCTCCCTGATCTGGACATCCACACCATCAAGCGCACGGACAATCTCTGTCACATCACCATTCTCATCCCGCCGTGCATACTCATGTGCCAGATTTTCTGCTTCTATAATATATTTTTTTGCCTGTTCTTTCATACCACGCTCTTTTCCCGGAAACCTTGACCAATCAATAATTCCTCAATAATGATAACCATATGTATCTCCAGCCACTGGGTATATTATATTTCCAAAAAATAATGCCGTCAATAGTTATAAGTTCAACTCTTTCTATTGAAAGAAAAAAAGCGCACCGTTTATTCTGGTACGCTTTTTCCTGCAAAGATGATATAAAAATTTGGAATTACTAATCATTAATATCTTTCTCATATTCCAAAATTTTCCCACTCTTGGCATCAATTTTTATCTCATACTCATAAATGCCTTTCACCAAAGTCACTTCATATACTGCTACTCCATCATCTGTATCAAATTCCAACTCCGTTACCGTTGCATTTGGAACCTTATTTAAAGCAATGGATTTTGCCTTTGCGTTGCCAATATACTGACTGCTGGATGACTGGCTGGAAGAGACGATTTCCCATTCATATTCCAGGAGCCTAAGTGTACTTGCACTGTAAACCAGCTTATATTTCTTACTTCCCTTTTTCAGTACAATTTTACACTGTGTCATCCCATCATCTTTTTTCTTGCTTGAACTGGTAATTTGGGCACCTGCTACCTTTTTCAGGGCTTTTGCCTCTGCCTTTTTCAAGGCATTAGTTTTCACCTTCCCTGTTCTGTCTTTATTGGAAGGCATTTTGATTTCCCACTCGTATTTCATCAGTTTTCCATCAGAAGCACGATATTCCAGGTTATACTCTTTGCCAGATTTTAAGAGCTCCACTCCATATACAAGTACGCCATCATCATAATCCTTATCAACTTCCACTACTGTCGCAGAAGGCACCTTTTTTAATGCTGCTGCTTTCGCATCACTTATACTCTGCATTTTCTTAGCCTCTGCTGCTGAAAATACACACACTAATGAGCATACAAATAACAATACACTGCAAAATGATATTTTTTTCCACAATTCTTTCATGTTCTTACCTCCATTTTCTAAACTTTCATATCTGAATTGTTGTCCCAAAAGGCATCAATGCTAATTTAGCCAGTTTAAAATGCTGCAATCCAAAAGGGATTCCTATGATTGTAAGGCAGAAAATACATCCAAACAACAAATGCTCTGCCGCTAAAGGCAGCCCTGACAAAATCAGCCAAGCCATATTAACTAAAAACGACATAGCCCCTCCCCCATAAACCACCTCCTTCCCGAAAGGAAAAAATGTTAATCCGGCAATTTTAAAGCATTGCATCCCTACTGGTATTCCAACAATCGTAACACACCAGAGGCAGCCAGCAAGAATCCAGCTAAGACCACCAATAAAACCGCCAAATAAGAACCATATCAGATTTCCCAAACAACCCATTGTTCCACTTTATCCTTCCCTGTATCGACACAAATCTGTTCTGTCGAATTTCAAATTTTTATAATTATACATCAAAAATAAAATAAATTCTAGATATACTAACCTTAAAATTTATGGTAATACTGTTAATAGTTACTATATACCATCATTCACATTCATGACGTTATAGAACCAAAATCTTGAATTTTTCCATTTTTGTGCAAAATACACCAAAATCATCCATCTTTTTTGTGAATACTTATGGTTGATTTTGAGCGAATTTGGTCATATAATATCCCTAATAAAAACAGCTATTGCCTACAGTAGCAGAAAGGAGAAAATATGATTTATACAGTCACTTTCAATCCATCACTGGATTACATTGTTTCTGTACCGGATTTCAAACTGGGCCTTACCAACCGTACCGATTCAGAACTGATGTTGCCAGGCGGCAAGGGAATTAACGTTTCCATTGTTCTGAAAAACCTTGGTATGGAAAGCACTGCCCTTGGATTTATGGCGGGATTTACCGGAGATGAAATCAGTAGAAAAGTAGAAGATATGGGCGTGAAAGCAGATTTCATCAAAATCAGCCAGGGAATCTCCAGAATCAATTTAAAATTAAAATCCATTGATGGCACAGAAATCAACGGCCAAGGTCCAGCTATCGGCCAAGAGCAGGTAGAACTTCTTTTAAAAAAATTAGACACCCTGCAGGCAGGCGATGTACTGGTACTGGCCGGAAGCATACCAGCTTCTATGCCGGATGACATTTACCGTAACATTATGAAACGTTTGGAGGATAAGGGAATTTTAATCGTTGTGGATGCCACAAAAGATTTACTGATTAATGTCCTGGAATACCATCCATTCCTGATTAAACCAAACAATCACGAACTTGGAGAAATCTTCCATGTCACACTGAAGACAAAAGATGAAGTGATTCCTTACGCAAAGAAGCTGCAGGAACAGGGTGCCAGAAATGTACTGGTATCTATGGCAGGAGAAGGAGCTGTACTGGTTGCGGAAGATGGAACCGTAATCAAAGCCCCGGCACCGACAGGTGAACTAAAAAACGCAGTAGGAGCAGGAGACTCTATGGTAGCCGGATTTATGGCTGGCTGGCTGGAGCAAAAAGATTACAGACATGCTTTTTGTATGGGAGTTGCTACAGGAAGTGCCAGTGCATTTTCTGAAAATCTTGCAACAAAAGAAGAGGCTGAGGAAGTATATCATCGTGTTACCCCTGATGCAGATTAGATTTAATTAAAAAATTCATTTTGAGGAATCCGGAAAGGAGCGACCTTATGAGAATCACAGATTTATTAGACAAAAGAAGTATTCTTTTAAACGCAGCGCCAAAGAACAAATCAGAGGCATTAGACACCGCTGTTGAATTAATGGCAAAAAGCGGGAAAATCCGTGATACTGAGGCATACAGGAAACAGGTATATGCCAGAGAGGAAGAAAGCACCACTGGCATAGGAGACGGAATTGCCATTCCACACGGAAAATGTGACGCCGTATCAAAGCCTGGCCTGGCCGCAATGGTCATTAAAGATGGCGTAGACTTTGATGCACTGGATGGTGAGCCTGTCAAATTGCTTTTCCTAATTGCGGCACCAAACACAAAAGACAATATACATCTTGACGTATTAAGTAAATTATCTGTATTAATGATGGATGAAGATTTTTCGGCAGCGCTCTGCAATGCAGGCTCTGTTGACGAATTCTTAAAAATCATTGACAAAGCAGATGACGAAAAACCAGATATTGATGAACAACTTGAAAATACCGGAAAAGCAGAGGCAGGACAGACAAGAATTCTTGCTGTTACCTCCTGTCCGACAGGAATTGCCCACACCTATATGGCCGCAGAAGGTATTGAAAAGGCCGGAAAAGCAAAAGGCTGTTCTGTAAAAATTGAAACAAGAGGTTCAGGTGGCGCCAAAAATGTCCTGAGCGCAGCAGATATTGAAGGGGCAGACTGTATTATCGTAGCAGCAGATGCACAAGTTCCAATGGATCGTTTTAATGGAAAAAAAGTAATCGAATGCCCTGTTGCTGATGGTATCCACAAAGCTGATGAATTATTAGAACGGGCAATCGCAGGTGACGCACCTGTTTACCACAGTGACAATGCATCGCAGTCTGCACAGGCTACAAGCGGCGGAAGCGTAGGACACCAGATTTATACCCAGCTTATGAATGGCGTTTCCCATATGCTTCCATTTGTAGTTGGCGGTGGTATTCTAATTGCTTTAGCATTCTTAATTGATGGAATTGCTGTCGATATGAATTCCCTTTCTGTAGAGGAGCGCGGAAACTTTGGTTCGATTACAGCAGCCGCTGCTACTTTAAAAGGTATCGGCGATGTTGCATTTGGCTTTATGCTTCCTGTACTAGCAGGCTTTATTGCTATGGCGATTGGGGACAGACCAGCGCTGGCAGTTGGTTTTGTTGGAGGCATGATTGCTTCTCAGGGTAAATCTGGATTTTTGGGTGCATTGGTTGCAGGATTTATAGCTGGCTATCTGATTGTTCTGCTCAGAAAAATCTGCGACACTCTCCCAGAAGCAATCGAAAAACTGGCTCCTGTACTCATTTTACCTGTTGTGGGCATATTGGTAATGGGGCTTTTGATGAACTTTGCTGTTGAACCAATTATGGGTGCAATTAATACAGGCTTGAATAATGGCTTAAAATCTATGGGCGGCTCCAGCAAAATCGTATTGGGTCTGATTTTAGGCGGTATGATGGCAATTGATATGGGTGGTCCATTTAACAAAGCAGCTTATGTATTTGGTACAGCATCTATCGCAGCCGGAAACTATGATATTATGGCAGCCGTTATGATTGGCGGTATGACGCCTCCATGTGCGATTGCCCTTGCAAGCTTATTGTTCAAGGACAAATTCACAAAAGAAGAAAGAGATGCCGGACCAACCAACTTTATTATGGGGCTTGCCTTTATTACAGAAGGTGCGATTCCATTTGCAGCATCTGACCCGCTCCATGTACTTCCCTCATGTATTGTCGGCTCCGGTGTGGCAGGCGCACTCAGTATGGCATTTAATTGTACCCTGATGGCACCACATGGTGGAATCTTTGTATTCCCAGTTGTTGGAAACGCTGCATTCTACCTGATTGCTTTAGTCGTTGGAACAGCAGTCTCCACAGTGCTTTTGGGTATTTTAAAGAAAAAAGCAGCATAATGTCTATGTGAGAAGCACATCTTGCAAAAAGCAATTTTCAAACACGCTTTAGCGCACCACCTGTGTGCTGGTGCGCTATCGTATCAATCTGTAAACAGGGAAATAAAAGATTTCCTGAAAAAATAAGCAAACAACTAAAAAGGAGGATTATTAACATGAAGGAATTTACTTACACCATTACAGACCCAGAGGGAATCCATGCACGCCCGGCAGGAGAATTAGTGAAAGTCGCTAAAGAATTTTCCTGCAAAGTTACATTAACAAAAGACGGAAAATCAGGAGACTGCAAAAAGATTTTCGGCATCATGGGATTGGCAGTAAAAAACGGCAATGAAGTCGTTATGAGCTTTGACGGAGAAGACGAGGATGCAGCATATGAGAAAATCAGCGCTTTTATGAAGGAAAACTTATAATTCCGGAAAGTGGGGGAACAGCGATGAAAACTTATTATGGCAAAAGTGTATTTAATGGGATTGCCATTGGCAAAATCAGTATTTACCAAAAGGGGGAGCAGCAGGTAAAACGTGTCAAAGTAGATAACACAGAAAATGAAAAAAAACGTTATTATGCTGCTGTAGAACAGGCAACCAAAGAATTACAAGCTCTATATGATAAGGCTGTAAAAGAAGTAGGGGAAGCAAATGCTGCCATTTTTGAAATCCATCAAATGATGTTACAGGATGATGACTACAAAGAATCTGTAGAAAATATTGTTGACAGCCAGCAGGTAAATGCAGAATACGCTGTAGCAACTACCGGAGATAATTTTTCACAGATGTTTGCTGCCATGGATGATGAATATATGCGTGGCAGAGCAGCGGATGTAAAAGACATTTCGGAAAGGCTTTTAAATATCTTAAGTGGTAAAGCAAAGACCGGAATGGACACAGATGAGCCTGTTATTGTCCTTGCAGATGACCTTGCGCCTTCTGAAACGGTTCAGATGAATAAAGAGTTGGTTCTGTCATTTGTAACCGTACATGGTTCTGTAAACTCCCATACCGCTATTCTTGCAAGAACTATGAGCATACCTGCATTAATTGGTACAGACATTCCACTTGATGATACAGTAAACGGGAAGCTTGCCATTGTAGACGGAAGCAAGGGAGTCATTTATGTAGAACCAGATGAAAGCACCCTCTCCGAAATGCAAGAAAAGCAAAAGGAAGAGCTGGAACAGAAGGCTCTTTTACAGACACTGAAAGGAAAACCAAACGTTACATTAGACGGAAAAGAAATCAAGCTTTATGCTAACATCGGAAATATCAAAGACCTGGCAACCGTCATCCAGAATGATGCTGGCGGAATCGGTTTATTCCGCAGCGAATTCCTTTATCTGGAAAAAGACAACTATCCAACAGAAGAAGAACAATTCTCTGTATATAAGACAGTTGCGGAAACCATGGCAGGCAAGCAGGTAATTATCCGGACTCTGGATATCGGTGCTGACAAGCAATGTGATTATTTTGAGCTTGGCAAAGAAGATAATCCGGCAATGGGTTACCGTGCCATCCGTATCTGCCTGGACCGTCCAGAAGTTTTTAAAACACAGCTCCGTGCTCTTTTCCGTGCCAGTGCTTACGGCAATCTGGCAATCATGTATCCTATGATTACCAGCGTATGGGAAGTAAAGAAAATTAAAGAAATCGTTGAAGAAGTGAAAAAGGAACTGACGGAACAGAATATCGCCTTTGGGAATCCTTCTCAGGGAATTATGATTGAGACACCAGCCGCTGTTATCATCAGTCAGGAGTTGGCAAAAGAAGTTGACTTTTTCAGTATTGGAACGAATGACCTGACACAGTACACACTGGCAATCGACCGTCAGAATACAAACCTTGATGATTTCTATGATGCACATCATCCGGCAATCCTTGCCATGATACGCATGGTAATTGAAAATGCCCACAAAGAAGGAATCTGGGCTGGTATCTGCGGAGAATTAGGAGCTGACATGGACTTGACACAGGATTTCCTTGCCATGGGAATTGATGAATTATCCGTTTCCCCTGGAAGAATCCTTCCAATCCGCAAAATTATTCTGGAAACTAACGTAGCAGTACTCAAAAAGTAAAGAGAGGGAATACTATGTTAACAGAAAAGCGCCATGAAATTATTTTGCAATTATTAAAAGAAAAAAACAGCGTTTCTGTAACAGAAATCAAAGAGGCGACAGGCGGCTCCGACTCTACAATCCGAAGAGACCTGACAACGCTGGATAAAGAAGGAAAGCTGAGCAAGGTTTTTGGTGGCGCAGTAGCTATTGGAACTGCCTATACTGTAACAGAACTTTCTGTTGCACAGAAACAAAAGGTAAAACAGAAGGAAAAACGGCAAATCGCCAGATATGCGGCTCATTTAATCCAAGAAGAGGATTGCATTTTTCTGGATGCCGGAACTACTACAGGCTATATGATAGAATACCTGACAGAAAAAAATGTTACTTTCGTAACAAATGCTGTAGACCATGCCAAAAGACTGGCGATTGAAGGGTTCAAGGTAATTCTGATTGGCGGGGAATTGAAAGGTACTACAGAAGCTGTAGTAGGAAGCCAGGCCGCCATAAGTCTCCAGAAATATCATTTTACCAAAGGTTTTTTTGGCACAAATGGCATTAGCAGACGGTATGGCTATACTACTCCAGATAACAACGAGTCGGTTATAAAGAAAACCGCCATGGAACACTGTCATAAAAGCTTTGTTCTGGCAGATGCGACAAAGTTTGGCGAAATCACCGCTATTAGCTTCGGCAACCTTGATGATGCTATTATCATCACAGAAAAAAAGCCGCCGAAAGACTATCGGGATTGTAATAATATTATTATAGCGGATTAACAAAAAGACCAACGTTTCTTTCATTAGAGAAACGTTGGTCTTTTATGTTTGATCATATGATCATATTATCACTGTAATTTCTTTGCAAGTGGAATGAAAATCCCACCCAAAGAATTGCCCAGCGTAATCACCAGAATACACAGAAATGCTTCTCTTGACCACATTTTTGCAATTGAAAAATAAAACATATCTGCGATGCAATGTTCAAAACCACATAAGATAAATGCCGCCACTCCCATAAACAAAATCACAGGATTTTTTGTAGAACGATACCCGTCTACTGCTACAAACATAAGAAATCCACAAAAAATACCAAGTACAAATACACTCATCAAACTATCGTTTAGCTTTATTTTACACATTTCGGCTGCCTTTTCGGAAATCGAAGCAATTCGGGTCGCCTGCATCCCAACTGCTGCCAGAAAAGTTCCAGCAAGGTTTCCAACCCATATTATTACCAAATCCAGGCAGTACGGCAATGGCTGATTAACCAGATATCCAACCTTTCCCGTATATAAATTCAAACCATGCAGGCAGATTGCGTATAGTCCAATCGTAAATATCAGCGCACCAATCACTTTATCGTCCAGACAAAGAAACACGCATCCCCCAATTCCAATTGCTCCGCCAGCTAACACCGCTAAAATTAATGTGCAAATTTTCTCTTGTATATTTCTCATGTAATCTCCATTTCTCCATATATGAACAGCAACATAAAACAAGGTAAAATATTCCCTGCCATCACTAGAGCGTGTTATTCCGCTACTTGTTCCTTTAATTTATTGTTCCTTAGTCAGATAATCATATGCTGCCTTGATCTGATTATCCACTTTTTTGCCGCTGACTGGCAATTTTTCAGCCTTATCTGAGAGTTCCACCTCAACATCTGGTGTCAGCCCTGTTCCATGAATATTTTTTCCATTTGGCGTATAATATTTTGATGTTGTCATTTTAACAGCGGAACCATCGTCCAGACTAAAAATCCCCTGAACAATTCCCTTTCCAAAAGTTTGTGTTCCCACCAATTTTGCAACATTTTTCTCCTGAAGCGCTCCACTAAAGACTTCTGATGCACTTGCGGACTGTCCATTGACCAAAATCACAAGCGGTTTATCAAATTTATCCGGATCTTTGGCATTATATTCCTGTTTGTAACCACTTTTATCCATACTATAGACAACAAGCCCTTCTGGAAGCATACGGTCAAGCATATCAACTGCTGTATCTAACAGTCCGCCGCCATTATCCCGTAAATCAATAATCATCCCTTCCTGCCCTTTCGCCTCCAAGTCTGCAACCGCATCACGAAACTGCTCTGAAGTTACCTGCTCAAAGGAAGTCACCTGGACATATCCTATTTTATCATCCAACATCTGACTGGCAACCGTATCCTCCACAATCTCATCACGAGTTACTACGGCTTTTACCTCTTTCCGCTCCCGAATCAGGGTAAGCTCCACCCCTGAACCCTTTTCCCCTTTAATCAATGCCTGCACCTGCGAAATTTCCAGACCAGTTACTTCCTTTCCGTCCACAGCATAGAGAATATCTCCCGCCTGAATCCCCGCCTTTTCTGCTGGACTGTTTTTCATTGGCTTGACAATTGTTATAACACCACTCTTTATATCAGTCGAAATATATGTTCCAATTCCACAATAAATCCCTTCTGTCTTTTCCTGTATCTCCTGATACTCCTCTGCAGTATAATATGCGGCATAATCATCACCAAGACCATTTATTACACCTTTATACACAGATTCTGCCATTTTTTCCTCATCAATCTCGTCCAGGAAATATCCGTCAATATATGCTTCCAAAAGCTTCACTTTCTTCCCGATTGTCCTCTCCAACGATGCATGATTACCCGATCCTCTCACAACCACTCCTCTCAGGTCAATCACTCCCGTCATTTCCATTCCCAGGATAAAAAGAATTACTGCCCCTAAGCAGCCTAATATCCCACATAAGAAACCTCTGCTAAATTCCCTCTCTTTCATCTATCCATCCTTTCTTTTCTGCTATGGCTGTGATACATAATTCAATGGATTTACATACACTCCATTTGCAAAGATTGCAAAATGAAGATGCGGTCCTGTTGAAATTCCGGTATTCCCTGACAATGCAATCTGTTTCCCCGCTGAAACTGTCTGACCAACGCCAACACTCAAACTGGAACAATGCATGTAATAAGAGTATACCCCATCTCCGTGATACAGTGCAATATAATTTCCGGCAGATGCAGAATAGGCAGCCGTCACAACCGTTCCTGACTTTGATGCAAGCACAGAAGTTCCAACTGGTACAGAAATATCAATTCCTTTATGATTCGTACTTGCGCCATCCGTTGGGGAAGTTCGTTCACCAAAATAAGAGGTAATCGTGCCAGACACCGAAAGGGGCCAACAGTATCCCTTTTCTGTCTCATCCAAAGTGATAGGTCGTTGTTCCTCCTGATTCTGATTTTTCTGGCGCTTCTTCTCTTCTTTTGCTGCCTTTTCCTTTGCTTCCTGTTCTGCTCTTTGCCTCTGCTCTGCTAAAAGCCTTTCCAGTTCTTCTTCCTGTTTTTTCAAAAGATTTTCCTGCTCCTGTGCTTCCCTGTCTTTTTCACGAAGCAATTTTTGATACTTTTCCAATTCCTCTGATTTCTTGTCAAGAAGAAGCTGTACAGAATCCTCCTCCAGTTTCAGGTTTTCCTTTAACCCTTCCAGCTCCCGTAAACTCTGGTCCAATTTATCCTGTGCCTGTTCTAACTTATCACATACCTCCTGATATGCCAGAACAAGATTGTTGTCATAATCTGTCACCCGGCTCACATATTCCGCCCTGTTAAACAGTTCAGAAAGGCTGTCAGCCCCCAAAAGCAGTTCCAGATATCCACTACTGCCATTTTCATATATATATTTTATACGCTTCGACATAATATCATACTGCTTTTGCCGTTCCGCTTCCGCCTGCTCCTTTTCCCCCTGAAGCGCCTTACTCTCCTTCTTTACTTTGGATATATCGTCTTTGTTCTTCTCAATTCTTCCAGAAGTCTCTGTCATTTTACTGTCCAGAAATTCAATATTTTCCAAAACATCATTTTTTTGTTTCTCAATTTTTGCGATATCTTTCTCTAACTGCTTCTTTTCCTTTAATATTTCCGCATTTTTTCGATTGACCTCATCAATCTCTTTTTGAATATCGGCAGAAGATGCCGCCTGAACTGTATAGACTTCCTTCTCTTCCCCAGAAAAAGACAATCGGTCTAAACAACCGCTCCCAACAAGTACAGCCCCGACAAGCCACAGTCCAAATAGAATTCCTGGTTTTTTCTTCATCCGTTCTTCCTCTCCTCTTGTACGCTAATGCTAATCGTTCCCTTCTTGCAAAGCCCTCTGCATCATATCTTCTACACTTCTTTCAAATGCTTGCGCACAGAAAGCACACTGCCCGTAAATCCAATCCCAATTCCAACCAGAAAGGAAAGTGGAATCAGAATCCGAAATTCTTCCACTGTATCTACAAAAGTAAGCCACTGAGACAACATAGAAAAATGTTCTAAAATAAAGCGAATCAACTTATCATATATAACCCATAACAGCAGCAACGGCACAATTGCTCCAACAAGCCCAATTACAATTCCTTCCACAATAAATGGCAGCTTAATAAACTGGTCTGTTGCGCCAATGTATTTCATAATAGAAATCTCATCTTTACGCACACGAATTCCAGTTGCTACCGCTGTACTGATTAAAAAGACAGAAACCATTAACAGCAAAATAATAATCGAAACGGAAACATAGGTGACCAATGTATTAAAACTGGTCAGTCCTTCTGCTATGCTGTTGGAGCTGTTTATTTTACGAACACCTTCAATTTTATGAATCAGGTTTACAATGCTCTCCTGATTTGATACATCACTTAAATAAACCTCTAAAGAAGCCGAGTCCTTCAATGGGTTTTCTCCATCAAACGTATCCTCAATCCGGTCATTTTCAGAATACATTTCCTGTTGAAAATTTTCCCAGGCTTCTTCTGCTGAAATATAGTTTACTTTTTCAACCGTTTTGCAGGCTTCCACTTCACTCTTTATATAATCAATCTGTTCCTGGGAAATCCCCTCATCAAAAAAAACGGTAATTCCCACAGTACTTTCTGCATTATATACCATATTCTGAAAATTGCTAATCAATGCATAAAAAATTCCCAGCAAAAACAGACAGGTCGCAATTGTCCCAATCGCCGCCAGAGAAAACAGACGATTCTGCCCAATATTTTTTATCCCCTGTTTTAAACCATATCCAAATGTTTTCACTGTATATAACCTCCCTGCGGTATATCATTCGTAACCATTCCCTGATTCAGCGTAATCACACGCTTTTGCATCTGGTTTACAATCTCATTATTATGAGTAACTACAAGAACTGTTGTACCAAGCTGATTCATTTCCTCTAACAAATCCATAATTTCCCACGAATTTTGGGGGTCCAAATTTCCTGTCGGTTCATCTGCCAAAAGAATCGCCGGGCGGTTGACCATTGCACGCGCTATGGCTACCCGTTGCTGCTCTCCACCTGAAAGTTCCCGTGGATGTGCTCTGCGCTTGTCCTCAAGCCCCACCATTTCTAACATCAAATTTACATTTCTCTTTATTCTGTCATGGCTGACACCAATTACTCGCTGTGACAAAGCAATATTTTCAAAAATATTGCGATCCTCTAACAATCGGAAATCCTGAAATACAACTCCCAGCATCCTTCGGTAATATGGCAATTCTTTCCTTTTTATCTTATTCAATTTTCTGCCCGCCACAGTAAGCTGGCCTGAAGTCACTCCTATTTCTCCGAGCAATGTCTTAATCAGAGTTGACTTTCCCGAACCGCTGCTTCCCACAACAAACAGAAACTCCCCTTTATTTACAGATATGCTAACACTTTTTAGCGCCTCTGTCCCCATCGGATATGCCACTTTAAGATTCTCCATCTGAATCAACGATTCTTTGTTTTCCATTTATCCTCCTCTGCCATACATACAGAAGGGCACCGCCTGCGCTGGTGCCCTGTCAAATACATTAAATAAGCAATATATTAATACTCGAAATTTTCCATATATTTCATATACTCGACAACCATTAACGCAATCTTAAAGGTAATTGCATCATCAAACACACGCAAATCAAGATTGGTACTTTTTTGCAGCTTATCCAAACGATAAACCAACGTATTGCGGTGAATATAAAGCTGCCGTGATGTTTCTGACACATTCAGACTGTTTTCAAAAAACTTATTAATTGTCGCAATTGTTTCATCATCAAAATCATCTGGTGATTTCTGTCCAAAAATTTCCTTAATAAACATCTTGCAAAGCGGCATTGGAAGCTGATAAATCAAACGGCCAATTCCAAGAGTGCTGTAAGCAATCACATTTCTGTCACTATAAAAAATTTTTCCGACATCTAATGCCATTTTTGCCTCTTTGTAAGAACGAGACACATCTTTAATCTCCTGTACCATTGTACCATATGCCACATGTACCTTAGTCATCGCCTCCGTATTTAACATGTCTAAAATTACTTTTGCTGTCTTTTCCATATCATCATAATCTTCATTTTCAACCACTTCTTTTACAAGTATAATATTTTTTTCATCAACCTGTGTGATGAAATCCTTCTTTTTCCCTGCAAAAAGCCCCTTTACTGTTTCCAAAGCATTTATATCCTTTTCGTTTTCCGTTTCAATCAGAAAAACAATGCGCTTTACATTCGTTTCAATATGAAGCTTTTTGGCACGGTTATATATATCAACCAAAAGTAGGTTATCCAGAAGAAGATTCTTCACAAAGTTATCTTTATCATAACGCTCTTTATACGCAACCAACAAATTACGTATCTGAAACGCCGCTAACTTCCCAACCATGTAGACATCTTCACTGTCACCTTTCGCAAGAAGAACATATTCCAATTGATGCTCATCAAATACTTTAAAAAATTGATATCCCTGTAACACTTGACTGTCTGCTGGAGAATCCACAAACGTCATAACAGCCTCTTCATATTCTTCTACATTATTAATCGTCGTTGCAAGTGCTTTCCCTTCAATGTCCATTACACAAATATCCACTCGCGTAATATTTTTTAATCCATCGATTGTTGTTTGTAACACTTGATTTGATATCATATTATCCCCCTTAAACATTATCTTCGTTCTGCCCAATTCAAGAACGTCACACTTCGCCGAAATACAAGTACACTGCCCATATCGGTATACTTGTAAATAGTAACATAAAAA
The DNA here is from genome assembly GCA_947651225.1 of uncultured bacterium. Classification (GTDB taxonomy): domain Bacteria; phylum Bacillota; class Clostridia; order Lachnospirales; family Lachnospiraceae; genus Butyribacter. The sequence goes on from CANSYK010000014.1 coordinate 64,868, forward strand.
TACCCATATAATACTATATTATCATTATTTTATACAAATGTAAACACAAAATGTTACTGCCACTTCGCTCTAGAGCGTGTTTGAAAATTGCTTTTTGCAAGATGTGCTTCTCACTTTGTGG
>CANSYK010000015.1 GCA_947651225.1 uncultured bacterium
ATATAGATGACGACTATGATTATGATGATATAGATGACGACTATGATTATGATGATATAGATGACGACTATGATTATGATGACACAGATGACGATGATGATATAGATGACGATGATGATTATGATGACACGGATTATGATGATGACGACTATGATTATGATGACACAGATGACGATGATGACACAGATGACGATGATGATATAGATGATGATGATGATATAGATGACGATGATATAGATGACGATGACACGGATTATGATAACAGTTATAGCAGTAAGAGGCCGGCAAAGAAAAATAAGATTTTAACGGTTTCTTCTAAAAATTGCAAGGTGAAGGTACAGTCCTCTTCTGTGGGGAATCCTACGGTTTTCTACTATGGGACAACAAAGAAAAATGCAACGGTAATTAATATTCCGGAAAAGGTTACTGTGAATAAGGTTACATATAGGGTTGTTGGAATTGCAGACAGCGCATTTGCAGGAAATAAGAAGATAAAAAAGGTTGTAATCGGAAAGAAGGTTACAAAAGTTGGTAAAAAAGCATTTCTTAATTGCAAAAATTTAAATCAGATTACAGTGCGTTCTTCATCTGTTTCTTTGGTCGGAAAGGATGCATTAAAAAATTCAGGAAAAAATCTGGTAATTAAAGTGCCAAAATTAAAGGTTGTAAAGTATAAAAAATTGTTTTCAGGAAAAGGAAATAGTAAGGTAAAAGTAAAAGCAGCATAATCAGGAAGTGGACTAATAAGAAAGAGGAGGAAAGAGAAGTGGCCCAGAAAGGAAATTTATTATCATTTCGTCCAGATATTAAAGTGTTGGACGCTACCATTCGTGATGGAGGTCTTGTCAATGATTTCTTCTTTTCAGATGAATTTGTAAAGAACCTGTATCGTGCAAATGTAAAAGCAGGAGTAGATTATATGGAATTCGGTTATCGTGCCGACAAAGAGATGTTTGATACTAACAAATTCGGAAAATGGAAATTTGCGTCAGATGAACATATCCGTGAGATTGTTGGGGATAATGATACAGACTTAAAAATATCAATTATGGCAGATGTGGGAAGATGTAACTACAAAGAGGATATCCACGACCGGAGCGACAGCCCGGTAGATTTGGTCCGCGTGGCAACTTATGTCAATACCATGCCTGCGGCAATTGCTATGGTAGAGGATGCAAATCGGAAAGGATATGAGACAACATGCAATATTATGTCTATTTCCAACGCAAAGGAATCTGATATTGCAATGGCTTTGGAAATGCTTGGACAGAGTTGTGTGGACGGGATTTATATAGTGGACAGCTTTGGTTCATTGTTTCCGGAGCAGATGCGTGAGATTTCAGACCAGTATATGGAAGTTGCTGAAAAGTATGGAAAATATATTGGAATGCATGCGCACAACAATCAGCAGCTTGCGTTTGCCAATACGATTGAATCCTGTGCAAGAGGTGTTTCCTATCTGGATGCTACTATGGCAGGGATGGGACGTGGAGCGGGAAATTGTGCGATGGAGCTTTTGATGGGATTTTTAAAGAATCCAAAGTATAAAATTTTCCCAGTGATACAGTTTATTGAAAAAAATATTGTTCCTCTGGAAGAAGCGGGCGTTGAGTGGGGATTTTCGATTCCTTATCTTCTGACAGGCCATTTGAACCAGCATCCACGTGCGGCGATTGCGGCAATGAAAGAGGGGAGGAAGGACTATACAGACTTTTATAAAGAGATTGTTGATAAAGACTGACAGGCGGCTGGCTTTAGAAACAGATATCTTATCTGGACGGGCTTGCTGCCGGAGGTAGGGCAATATCATGGAAAACAGAGAAGCAATAGGTGTATTTGATTCAGGAGTGGGAGGAATCAGTGTACTTCGGGAACTGATTCAGATTATGCCGAATGAAAATTATCTTTACTTTGGGGATTCTGTACATGCGCCTTATGGAACAAAGAAGTTGGAACAAGTGCGGGCGCTTACAATTGAAAATGTCCAGACGCTTTTAGAAAAAGGGGCAAAATCCATTGTTGTTGCCTGTAATACAGCAACAAGTGCAGCAGTGGCAGTTCTTCGTAAAATGTACCCGGATTTGCCGTTAGTCGGGATTGAACCAGCAATCAAACCGGCTGTTCTTGCCTGTCCTGGCCAGAGAATTGTGGTAATGGCAACACCGATGACACTTTGCCAGGAGAAGTTTCAGAAGTTGATGCAGCAGTATGAAGATATGGCACAGATTATTCCGCTTCCCTGTCCGGGATTGATGGAATTTGTAGAGCGTGGTGATTTGGAAAGTGAGGAGTTACATAAATATCTGACAGAGCTTTTGTGGGGTGTGCAGAAAGAAAAAATTGCGGCAATTGTTTTAGGATGTACGCATTATCCTTTTGCGAGAAAGATGATTTCAGATATAGTTGGAAAAGAGGTTGCTATTTTTGATGGTGGAAATGGGACGGCAAGAGAGATGCGCCGCCGTCTAATGGTTGCAGAAAAGTTGTCAGATGCAAAAGAATGCGGAAGCGTGGAATTTTTAAATAGCAGGAATACACAGAAAGAACAGGAATTGTGCCAGTTTTTGCTAAATCATTAGAACGGTATCAGGTCAGACCGGGAGTTCATTGTGGGAAGCACATCTTGCAAAAAGCTATTTTCAAACACGCTCTAGCAGAAAAGAGATTTTTAGAGATGCTTTGGGGAAAGAGGATTTCAGTATGAAAATAACAACAAGAGGGCGTTATGCGCTGAATTTAATGTTAGATATGGTGACAAATAGCAATGGTTCGCCAATTAAGCTCAGAGATATTGCAGAACGTCAGAAGATTTCCGATAAATATCTGGAGCAGATTGTTTCTACATTAAATAAAGCAGGGTTGATTCGCAGTGTACGTGGCTCCCAGGGGGGATATTTTCTGGTGCGGAAACCGGAGGAATACACCGTAGGTGAGATTCTCAGGATTACAGAAGGGAACATGGCGCCAGTGCCCTGTCTGGAGTATGAAGAAAACCAGTGTAATAAACAGGAGAGTTGTGTCAGCGTGATTCTTTATAAGAAGATAAATGATGCAATTAATAGCGTGATAGATACTGTAACACTGGCGGATATGTACGAATGGCAGAGTGGAATTCACAGTGAAAAACTGCAGGAGGTTAGCAGTGAGTTTGTTCCGAATAATAATTCACAAAGATCAGGATGTTTTGAAGGAACAAAGAATTCCTAAGCTTGTTTAAGGAGAAGGTATATGGAACAACAGGAAAGAAAAACAATTGGTGTATGCGGAAGCCGCATTTTCAACCAGATTCCAATGTCATTTATTAATTTGTTGCGTAAAGCAAGTATAAAAAATGGCTATTATACAATTGCATTTTCTGCTAATTCAGACATAGAAGGGGAGTTTTGGGCTGATGCAGATGCAGAGGAAGAGTTTCAGGGCATATATGGGGAATGCCAGCTTTTCGATATAATAAAATATATTGATTTTGACGTCTTGATTATTTTGACAGAGACGATTCAAAACCCATCTTTTGCCCATTGGATTGCAAAAGTTGGAAAGAATAAAAATATACCGGTTTTTTCTGTTGATGGAGTGATTGAAGGCTGTTATAACATGATAATGGATTACCATGATGGTTTTGAGCGGATTGTACGCCACATCGTTGAGGATCATGGCTGCCGAAAGGTCAATATGCTTGCGGGATTTGAGGGACAGCCATTGTCAGAAGAAAGAATCCGGGCTTATAAAAAGGTATTACAGGAAAATGGAATTCCATTTGAACAGGAGCGTTTGAAGTATGGAGATTTCTGGGACAGACCGACAAGAGTAGCTATGAAAGAATTCTTAGAGGATGGAAAAGAGTTGCCGGAGGCGATTGTCTGTGCCAATGATGCGATGGCAATCACGGCGTGTTCGGTACTGAATGAAAAAGGCTTGCGTGTTCCCGAAGATATTATTGTAGCCGGATTTGATGGGACAAAGGATGGAAAGTATCATTTTCCAGTTCTGTCCACCTGTGAGCCAAATTATGAAGATGCAGTAAATTATATTATAAAAGAAGTAGAACGTATTCAGGAAATGGGCAATATTGAGCCATGCGACTGCAGAATTGGTTTTAGGCTGTCAAAAAGGCAGTCCTGTGGCTGTGAAGAAATGGTAATGCATGAGGTTAATAAAATAGTATCTTCTTTTGGGAAGGATTTAGGAGACTGTTCCTGGCATAATATTGCAATGAATAATATGGTTTCTTCGGTGTTAGAGAAAAAGTCGGTGATGGATATTGCAGTGAAGATTCCAGAGTATATTAATATGTGGAGTGATAATTTCCGCTTTGCCTGTCTTTCTTCTGATGTTGTGAAATTTCACAGAAATGCGGCAAAAGATAATTCAGAGATGGTTACGATTTTATGGAGTTATCATGGGGAGTTTCGTGAACCGGGAGAGGTCTTTGATATTTCTGAGTTTGTGCCGCATCTGGATGAAATTATCAAACAGAATGGGGATATTGATACCCTTATAGTGCGGCTTTTAAATTCTGGTAAAAAAGTGTATGGCTATGCGGTAGAAGGATTTCAGGATTTGGATGACAGACGTTTGCAGCGGAGTAACGAATTTGCAATGTTCTTGTCCTTTTCCATAGATACAGTACTTCATAATTATCAATTGGCAAAATTAAATGAAAATCTTTCTAAGGCTTATAATGAAATAGCAAACTTGTATATTTTGGATTCAATGACAGGAATCTATAACCGCAGAGGATTTTTCCAGAAGTTCGGCAGCATGATTGGAGAGAAGGAAAACATTGGGAAATATCTGTACCTTTTTTCAATTGACATGGATGGGTTAAAGTATATTAATGACACATATGGCCATAATGAGGGGGATTTTGCAATTACCTCACTTTCAAAGGCAATAACCCAGATTTTTGGTGAGGGGGCAGTCTGCTCCCGGTTTGGTGGCGATGAATTTACCTGTGCTGTCATTTTAGAAGAGAAAAATAAGTACACAGCAGAAGAAATGTCGAAAGAGCTATTGGGCGCTTTGGCAAGAATAGACGGAGTGAGGGAAAAACCATATCCAATTACAGCCAGTATTGGAATGATTTGCGAACAGATTACACCAGATATAGACACAGAATCCATGTTGACAATAGCCGATAAGCTTATGTACCAAGATAAAATAGCACGTAAAAAAGAACGCAGAAATTAAGACGAACATGGGTTCATGCTGTTTCTTAACACAATGATGGAGGTTTCACCAATGGAAGAGGGAAATTTAGGGGAGGAGCTATATAATTTATTGGCTGAATTTCTGAACCGGAAAATGAATCGTACTGTGCAGGATAGCCTTAGAGGGGAGTATGGCGTTTTGCGTTATCTGGTGTATGTGCAAGATAATGTCAGTGCGGGAATTCTGACAGAACAGCTTCGTGTAGTGCCTGGAAGGATGACTGATATATTAAACAGTCTGGAGGGAAAAGGGTTTATTAGGCGAAAACGTGATGCAAAAGATAAAAGAAAGGTGCAGGTCTGTATTACAGAAGCGGGGAAAATAGAGGCAGAGAGAAAAAGAGCATATATTCATAAAGAATATAAGGGAATGTTTGAGCTTTTAGGGCGGAATGATACAGAAGAATTAATTCGTTTATTAAAAATTGTACTGGCATATCCAGGCAATGAGGGTTGAAACGCCAAAGAACTTCTTGTTCTTTGGCGTTTTTGATTTCAGAAAATGTTACTATTCACGGATGGTTTTTCGCATGATGTTTAGAATAGCCGTGAATAGTAACCAGAAAATAAGCAGCCGTAAATAGTAACGATGGTTACTATGGATATTTTCAAATTGCTATGGTATGATGGAATGCAAGTACAAGAGAAAGAATAGAAAGAATGGAGGGGAGAGAATGGCGGGAACGGTAGTACATCTTCTGACAGCGGAAAAGCTTTTAAAGGAACTTTGTCAGATGAAATGGAGGTATCCTTTTAAAAATATGCCAGAGTTTCAAGCAGATTATTTTATTGTGGGTAATATTTGTCCAGATGGTATTATGGCACGACAGGGCTATCAGCGTGATATGAAACTGCATACTCATTTCCGAGATGGAATTCCTGACGGAAGTTTTGATAAAGAGGGGATGGCAGAACTTTTTGAAAAACGGATGATGCAGTTCTGGCAGGAGCATGAACCGGATGAAAGAGTGTGTCCCGGACTTTATCTGGGCTATGTAACACATATGATGACAGATGAGAAATTTATCTTGCAGGAACGTCCTAACTTCTTTCAGAATATTTCTGTTATTGGCCTGACACAGAAAGATGCAGAGACATTTATTCGGTTTAACAAGGAAACGGATTTGGTGGATTTTCAACTGCTCCGGGAATATCCAGAGCTGCAGGAGGTAAAAAGGGCATTGGAACGTGTGCCAGGATATGAAATCAAAGGGATGATTACGAAGGACGAATTGGCAGCAAGCCGTAAGTGGATTCTGGATTATTTTTTTGAGAAAGAGCATACAGAGGAAACGGCTAAGTTTCTGAAATATGATAGTATGGTACAATTTATAGAATGCGTAGTAAAGGAAATTACTGATAGACTTTTTTTAGAGGGATACCTTGCAAAAGACTTAAATTAAATAGTGGTCATAGAAGAGAGTGCTATTTCATTGATTTGAGTTCAATGAAATAGCACTCTTTTCTGTGATAGGAAATTGTGCCGTAACATAGTGGTCTTCTAATTTTACATCTAAAAAATTTCATTTCCATGCAACCAAAACAAATTTTTATCGGGTTATATAGTGAAGGCATCTGACAAAAGTTCCTAACCGCCGAAATAATAACAAGAGGAAGGAGGGAGATTATGCAGGATGACAGCATTGTTGCAATGTATTGGCAGCGGGACGAAGCAGCTATCCGTGAAACAGAGAAGAAATATGCGGGCTACCTGTTAAAAATAGCCTATAATATTCTTTCTGATTTGGAGGACAGCAAAGAGAGTGTCAATGACACTTACATGAAAGCATGGAATTCTATGCCGCCTCACAGGCCGGGTGTCCTCTCGTCCTATCTTGGTAAAATCACAAGGCAGCTATCGATTGATATTTTCCGAACAAGAAACAGGGTAAAGCGGCAGGCATCAGAATATGCTGTTTCGCTCTCTGAATTGGAAGAATGCATTTCTGGTGGCACAACGGAGCAGGAGGTAGAGCTGCATCTGTTAGCGGATGCAATTAACGCATATCTGGGTACGATTTCCAAAGAGGCACGTACAACTTTTGTTGGGCGATACTATTATATGGATTCCATCAAAGAAATTGCTGCTTATCATGATATCAGCGAATCAAAGGTCAAAAGTATGCTGTACCGCACCAGACAGGGATTAAAAATTTATTTAAAAGGGGAGGGGTTTGAGATATGAGAGAAGAACATATTAGTGATGCATTAAATTTGTTAAATGATGCCTTTATTGAGGAGACAGATACTCTGCGAAGCTGTCGCAGGATGCCGCAAAAGAATACCGCATTCCACAAAATTTGTTTGGTAGCAGGAAAATACTGGAAGTGGACTGCCGTCGCTGCCTGTCTGGTATTTGCCGTACTGGTTGGAAATCATATGCTCATACAGAAAAAGCCAGATACGAACCAGGCAGTCAGGACAGAAAAACTTCCGATGCTTTCTATTACAGAAAATACAAGTAATGATATGGGATTTGAAGGATATTGGGCTTATGATATTTTGGAATTAGTTAACAATAATCCATGGAATGAGGTATCACAGCCGTCTGTCCTGCCAGTATATCGGAACCAGTTATCATATGATGAACCTTATAATGTTTCGGGTGCCGATTTTGGAAAAATGAGAGAGTTTTTAATTGATATTGCAGGCCGGCTTGGGATAGATACCGATTCGCTTACCATTACGGATAATGCTCCAGACGAGGAGGAAAAACAGATAATTACAGAAAAGATGGAAGGCGATGTTCCAGAGGGGTATTTTAATCCAACAGAGCTGTCTGCCCGGACAAATGGCATAGAAATTACAGTTGACCAGGCAATGCGGGCGGTGGTTTCTTTTGAACCTGCTATATCGCTGCCAAGGAAATATAACTTTACATATGCTGCATCTTATGAAGAAACAATTGCTGTGGCAGAATATTTGAAAGAGAAATATCAGGCTTTTATCCAGATGAAAGATCCACAGATGAATATTTGCGGGGGTGATTACAGCAGATATGATGCAAAGGTACGGCAGGAATATCAAATTGAGTTTTATGATAGAGGGGAAAATGATATAGATGCAATAATAAACTATAACTTCAATCGATTTTCGTTTTGCTGCGATGACAATGGAAAATTTAATTTGGCAAGTATCTGCCAGCCAGATTTGTCACAAAAAATGGGCGACTATCCGATTATTAATACAGAAAAGGCGAAAGAGCTTTTGCTGAAAGGGAATTATATCACTACTGTTCCATATGAACTTCCAGGTGAAAAGTTCATTGCAAAAACAGAACTGGTATACCGTACAGGCGCAAGGGAAGCGTATTTTATGCCGTATTACTGTTTTTATGTGGAGATTCCAGAAGAGGAACGGGATGGGCTAAAGACTTATGGCGCCTACTATGTTCCTGCTGTGGAAGAAGAGTATCTTACCAATATGCCGCTTTGGGATGGCAGTTTTAATTGATTGTTCAAAAGTTGCCATTACTCCGTTGATATTTAACTGTCAAAGTAATATTCATGGCAGATGGTTTTGTGCATTCTGTTTACTTTTTTTCATCAGCAATCCTCTTTTCTAAATGATCTATTCCGGCATACAGTTTTGATAAAAGAATGAAAAGAGATACGCTTAGCTCTCGTATCATGCGGGCTTTGTTGAATAGTAACAGATAGAAAAAAATGTTTCTAAATATTGTAATGCCTTGTGTCTTGTAGTAATATATTAGTTGAATCTATTAAAATTTATAAAAGACAGTGAGAAAAGGGGGAGAAAAGTAATAATATGGGAAAAAAACGACTACAAAATATGTTTGCCGCTATTTTTTTGACGGCTGCAATGGTTTTGACAGCAATTCAACCTGTAACGGCAGTGCAGGCAGAGGATGAGGCTTCCACTGGGTATGATATTGACAATATTGCAAGTTCAAAAGGAAGACAAAATTATTCCAATTGGGCGGTTCCCGTCATATCATATCTGGAGCCTTTGGATGATGGGGGATTAATGAGTGTCCAATATGGAAGTGCAGGAACAAACAGGGCTCTGTTGGTAGGATATTATCGTTACGATGCTTTCAATGATTCCTATCAATATGAGGATACTAAAAGCAAAACAATTGGACTGGAACTTCCGAATTTTGGCGCCTTTTACGCCTCGGATCAGTATTATTTCGTATTGACCGGGTGGAATAATCCAGACGAGTCTAATGAGCAGGAAGTATATCGAATCACGAAATATGATAAAGACTGGAAAGAGGTAGGAAGGGCATCTTTAAAAGGTGCTAACACAACACGTCCTTTTGCTTTTGGTACTGCCCGCATGGAAGCGAGTGGAGAGTATTTATTGATTCGAACCTGCCATGAAATGTACAAAACTTATGATGGCCGTAATCATCAGGCGAATGTGACCATTCAGTTGAATATGGAAACAATGGAAATTACGGACACTATGACTAGGATCAGCGGAAGTGGATATGTAAGCCATTCATTCAATCAGTTTGTCAAAACGGAAGACGACCACATGGTTACAGTTGATCATGGTGATGCATATCCAAGGTCGATTGTTCTGAACAAATATACAGGCAATCTGTCCAGCGGGAAGTTTGGCGGCAGCAAAGGCTACACAATGCTTAAATTTAAAGGTGGCACAGGAGCCTATGTAACAGGTGCTTCGGTTGGTGGAGTTGAAATATCAAAGTCTGCTTATCTGGTTGCGGGGAATTCGATTGACCAGAGTACAGAGAGTACAGCTACTAATCGAAATATATTTGTATCAGCGTTGGATAAAACCACAAATAAGGTGACATTTAACTGGTTAACAGATTATCCGGAAGGGACATCAGCTACTACACCGCATTTGGTAAAAATTACGGACGATGAATATTTGGTACTTTGGCAAACGACAAACAAGGAGGATGTCAATGTTATATATTGTACCAGAATAAACGGAAACGGTGAAAAAATAGACAGAAATGGTCAAGTGGTTGATAATTCACAGAAAGCACAGGAAGACAGTCTTGTAAAACTGCCAGGGAACCTGTCGGATTGTGTGCCAATAACAGTAAGTGGCAGCAGCATGACAGTAAGTGGCAGCAGTTTGATGTGGTCTACTGTTTCGGCAGGAACAAGCGGAATCAAAACCAAGTCTGAACTTTACAGGGTAAAGATGCAAGATTTGGTTGGCGATTTAACAGTTACTCCAAGCGCTATGACAGTTTTAGAAGTTAATGACCCACAGTACCCGCCGACATATGTTGATACATTACAGAATGCATCATCTTCCGATAATCCAGAAGATAACCTTGCGCCTCCAACATCAGGCGGCAGTACAGGCAGTATTACGATTACAGCAACACCATATCTGAAGGAACAGTATATAAGGGGATGGGACGCAATCATAGCAGAGGTGGAAAAAGCCACTGCAGCATCGGAAGGAAAAATTATGGCTGTAGATATGAACGGCACATCTATCGTTCCTGGAAAAGTATTTGCTGCTATTCGGGGAAAGGATGTCACGCTTACCTTTGACATGGATGCTGGTATTTTGTGGAAAGTATCAGGGAAAGATATTCCGGCAGAAACGATTAGCGATATAGATCTTTCTGTAAAGACTGGTACAGGAAATATCCCACAAGATGTAGCAGATGGTACAGTAGGTGAATTGAAGTATCTGAAACTAAGTCTTACTCAGGAAGGAGCGTTTGGATTTCCTATCACATTGTCTCTTAAAGTATCGGAAGGGACTAACGGAAATCTTACCGTAGGAAGTGGGACAGCAGAAAAGTATACGGGAATGTATGCCAACTTATTTTATTATAACCCTGCTCTGAATAAGATGGAATTTGTTAGCGCAGGTAAGATTGGGGAGAATGGTACTGCAGATTTGGTATTTTCTCATGCATCTGATTACATGGTGATAGTGTCCACACAGCCAATGGATGGTACAGGGGAGGAACCACAGGAAACGGAGCAGCCGCAAGAGACAGAGCAGCCGCAGGAGACAGAAAAGCCGCAGGAGACGGAAAAACCACAGGAGACAGAAAAGCCACAGGAGACGGAAAAGCCACAGGAAACAGGAAAGCAAGTAAAGGTGAAATCGGTAAAGCTTTCCAAAACAGTATATACATACAATGGAAAAGTAAAAAAACCATCTGTTGTTGCGGTAAATACAAAGGATAAGAAAATTTCAAGCAAATACTATACGGTAAGTTATAAAAATAATAAGAAAGTTGGCAAAGCTACAGCAACAATCACTTTTAAGGGCAGTTACAGTGGTATGGTAAAAAAGACATTTATGATACGCCCGGCGAAAACTTCCATTCAGAAAATTGTTGCAGCATCGAAAGGATTTACTGTTAAGTGGAAAAAGAAGGCCGTCCAGACCAGTGGATACGAGATTCAGTATTCTGCGGGCGCTGGGTTTAAAGGTAAAAATACCCACAGTGTATTGATAAAAAAGACTTCAAAGATTAAAAAGACAGTAAAAAATCTAAAAGCCAAAAAGAAGTATTATGTTCGTATCCGTACTTATAAAACAGTAAAGGTAAATGGGAAAAATACAAAGATTTATTCTGCGTGGAGTACAGTAAAAAATGTTAAGACAGATCGGTAATTGTCCGATAGAAGGTTTTAAATATAGTTTTAACAGGTACTAGGGATATTTTTTAGTAGAGCGTGTTTGAAAATTTCAAACACGCTCTATTTGTTTTGTTGTTTACGCCAAAGTTTAAATTATTTCTTAACAGTTCCTTAGAGCAGCAGATGGATGTGAACAGAGATTATGCCTTTATAATTTATACCGGGAACGATAATTTTTCGGCGTCATTTGATATTTCCGCTTGAACAGCCGGTTAAAATAAGAGGGACTATCAAACCCAGACTGTACAGAGATATCTAGAATCGTATCTTCTGTAGAGTCCAGAAGATGGCAGGCAATGGTAAGCCGATAGGTATTTAGGTATTCCGTAAATCCCATTCCCATATGTTGTTTAAAAAATTTCATAAAATGTGACTTACTGTAATAGGTTAGCGCTGCCATCTGGTCAATGGTAATAGATTCGCCATAGTGAGCTTCCACATATCCCAATATTGTTTTTAGTTTTAGCAGAGAATTTGCTGTCGCTTTCGAGGCAGAATCTCTGCTTTTCTGATTGGTAATTAGTGTGAATAGAAATTGGAATAGCCAGCCTTTGACAGCCAGTTGATAGCCGTCTGGGTGTAAATCAGAAAGTTGGTCAATTTCATAAATGCAGCGGGCGGCTTCAGGATGCCATGAAAGATCTGGTGTGATAAAACGTTCCAGAGAAAGTTTTCCGGCTGTGAGAGGCAGTATGTATTGGGAGGCACATAAATCCTGCTCTCCCGAAATTAGCATAGAAGGCTGTAAAAGAATATTTTCATATTCCATGTGTGCTTGCTCTTTTTGTTCAATTGAATGAAGCTGTCCGGGAAGAATGCATACAATATCACCAGAAGAAACGGTTTCTGTATGTAAGTCTACGGAAACCAGGCCAGTTCCTTTTTTTATCACAATTAATTCCATCTCATTGTGCCAATGCAGAGGAATTTGTATAAAATCCTGAGGAATAGAGCACAGATATATGTTAAAGGGAAAATCAGAAGAAGTATGCTTTTGGGTTTCGTGATAGTTTTGGTATTCTTTTATTTGCATAAACAGGCTCCAATCTTTTTAAGATGATAGTATTGTACTATAAGACGAGAGTATTTTGCAAGAAATTTCTGGAAAGCTATACTATACTACTAACCAACAAGCAACGAATAGCAGCAGGTGGGTTATAAAAAAGGGTTATATAGAAAGGAGTATTACGGTTATGAATGTACAGGAAGTATTACAGCAGAAATTAGGAAAGGAAATCAGTCAATCATCCAATCAGGAAATTTATGGAGCGCTTCTTGGTATTGTACAGGAGCTTGTGGGAAAAAAAGAAGCTCCTGCAAAAAAGAAAAAAATCTATTATATTTCAGCAGAATTTTTAATTGGAAAGTTATTGTCCAATAACATGATTAATCTGGGAATTTATGAGGAAGTAAGGGCGGTTCTTGCGCAGAACGGAAAGGATATTCTTGATATAGAAGAAATTGAACAGGAGCCGTCTCTTGGAAACGGAGGACTGGGACGTCTTGCCGCCTGCTTTTTGGATTCCATTGCCACACTTGGTTTAAGTGGAGATGGTATTGGTTTGAATTATCATCTGGGATTGTTCCGTCAGGAATTTGAAAACCGCTTGCAAAAAGAGTTGCCGAATCCGTGGATAGAAGAAAAAAGCTGGCTGATTAAAACGGATGTGACTTATCCGGTTTCTTTTCGGGGATTGAAGTTGAATTCCAGAATGTACGATATTGAAGTAACTGGATACAATAACCAGACAAATAAACTTCACCTATTTGATGTAGATAGTGTGGATGAGTCTATTGTAGGAGATGGTATCTCATTTGACAAAGAAAATATTGAGAAAAATCTGACTCTGTTTTTATACCCGGATGACAGCGATGAGCAGGGACGTCTGCTTCGGATTTATCAGCAGTATTTCATGGTTAGCAATGGTGCGCAGTTGATTTTGGATGAATGTGTAAAGCGTGGCAGCAATTTGCATGATTTACCAGAATATGCTGTAATTCAGATTAATGATACCCATCCGACGATGGTGATTCCAGAGTTGATTCGTCTTTTGATGGAGCGTGGAATGGAGATGGATGAAGCAATTGACGTGGTTTCTAAGACCTGCGCTTATACCAACCATACCATACTTGCAGAGGCTTTGGAAAAATGGCCGGTGGATTATCTGAAAAAGGTAGTGCCACAGTTAGTGCCGATTATCGAGGTATTGGATGATAAGGTACGGCGGAAATTTGAAGATGAGAGCGTGGCAATCATCGACCGGAATAATGTTGTGCATATGGCACATATTGATATCCATTATGGATTTAGTGTTAATGGAGTTGCAGCGCTGCATACAGAGATTTTAAAGGCGAATGAACTGAATAATTTTTATAAAATATATCCAGAAAAATTTAATAACAAAACGAATGGAATTACATTCCGCCGCTGGCTTTTATACTGCAATCCACTATTGGTAAAATTCCTGGATAAGCAGATTGGAACTTCTTATAAACAGAATGCAGATGATTTAGAGAAGTTGATGGAATTTAGGAAAGATGAAGTTGTATTGAATAGGCTTTTAGAAATTAAACATGAAAATAAAAAGGGGCTTTGCGATTATTTAAAGAATACAAAGGGGATAGAGTTGAATCCAGACTCTGTATTTGATATTCAGATTAAGCGTCTGCATGAATATAAGCGTCAACAGATGAATGCGCTGTATGTTATTCATAAATATCTGGAAATTAAGGCTGGAAAGAAGCCATCCACACCGATTACTGTTGTTTTCTGTGCAAAAGCGGCTCCGGCTTATGTAATTGCGAAAGATATTATTCATCTGATTCTCTGCCTGCAGGAAGTAATTAATAATGATTCAGAGGTCAGCCCATATCTGAAAGTGATTATGCTTGAGAATTATAATGTAACTAATGCAGAAAAATTGATTCCAGCATGTGATATTTCTGAGCAGATTTCGCTGGCTTCCAAAGAAGCAAGTGGTACAGGAAATATGAAGTTTATGCTGAATGGCGCAGTGACACTTGGAACAGAGGATGGTGCAAATGTAGAGATTCACGATTTGGTTGGAGATGAAAATATTTTCGTGTTTGGTGCGGAAAGCAATGAAGTCATTGCGCATTATGCAAATTCAGATTATGTTTCAAGAAAATATTACGAGTCAGACCCAGATATAAAAGCAGCCGTTGATTTTATTACCTGTGAAGAAATGCTCGCAATCGGACAGGAGGAAAATCTGAACAGGCTGAAGAATGAACTGTTAACTAAGGATTGGTTTATGACACTGTTAGATTTCAAGAGCTATGTGGAAACAAAAGAGAATGCTCTGAAGGCATATGAGGATCGAAAGGCATGGGCAGAGAAAATGCTTGTAAATATTGCAAAGGCAGGGTTCTTCTCATCTGACCGGACGATTGCAGAATATAACAGGGATATCTGGAAATTGGATATTTAGTTGCATATATGAAAAACAGACCTTTTCTGGCGGCTGTTTAATGATATGCAGAAAAGCCGTGGGCATCGGAATTTTGTTCGGTGCCTAGCTTTTTCTGTGTCATCGTGTGCAGAATATGAAAGAATTCCTTTTATAGTTAGAGTGTGTTTGAAAGGTGGGGGTTCTATAAAACGGGATTGGAAAACCTTGAGAATGATAGGTTAGAAAATCCAAGAGCATATAAAATAGTAAAAGGAGGTGTGTAGTTATTTAATCAGTGAAACGTTCAAAAATAGAATAAGAAAAGGAGATAATAAGTATGAAGGAGAAAAAACAATTTTATCAAAAACAGCATAGTGTATTTAACAGGGTGTTAAGTTGCATGCTTGTGTTTGCGTTGGTTTTTACTATGGGTGCATTTTTCCAGTTGGATGGGATAATTGCTAAAGCGGCTGAAGATGTTAAAAGTCCAGTAATTGAGCAGAATCAGGATGGAACCTACGACATTATTTTGAATTATAAAGATGAGACAGGTACAGTTGATTCGGTTGAAGTAATGGGAACTTTGCCGGGCGCATCCTGGGATATTGGAAAGTCTGTTAACATGGAAAAGGGCACTGATAATGTCTGGTCTGCAACAATAAAAAGTGTTGAACAAGGTCAGTCGTATGAATATAAGTTCCTTCTTAATGGTAAAGACTGGGTACAGGACCCTTTAAATACAAGCGAAAAAGATGGAAATTCACTAATCACTATAGAAGGAAGCTTTACTCATAAGAGTCCAGAGGTGAATGGAAAAGAAGTTACATTCCGTTACTGGTCGCAATCAGCTAAAAAGGTTCAGTTAGCAGGAAATATGACAAATTGGGCAGATGGTGCTTTGAATCTTGAAAAGGATGACAGCGGCATCTGGAGCCTGACAAGGATATTGCCTGCTGGAAGCTATGAGTATAAATTTATTGTAGATGACAGTAACTGGGTGAATGACCAGGTAAATAAGGACTTAACGGAGGGCGGAAACAACAAAGTGGTTGTATCAGGACTTGCAGATGGTACACTTCGTTTGGAAAAGGGGAAAGAAACAGACCTTCCAAAGTTGTATCTGTATAAAGAGGATGGAACCGCTGAAGAGGTTACAGCATCTTATTCTCTGAAAGATGAAAGTCTTAAAGGCCAGGTTAATATTTCTAATGGAAAAATTACTGTTTCTGATGAGTTTGGGGGAGAGACTATTGTTTTGAATGCAAGTTATGGAGGCGAAACATCTGAAGTAACTGTGTCAGTAGTGGGTAATACCGACATAACCCTCAAGGTTTATTATCACAGGCAGGATGCTGCATACGATGGCTGGAATCTGTATATGTGGGATGAAGACGGCACTGGCAGTATAGAAGGTGGACAATATGAGTTTACAACGGCAGAGGATGGTTCCGTGGTAGCTACTGTGCCTGTTCGTACGGGAGCTGGTAACCTTGGATATATTGTACGCCATAGCACTCCTGGCAATGAATGGGAAGGGAAAGATGTGGAAGATGATCGTTTTATTGACCTTCTGGGCGTAGCTTCTGGAACCGTAAGCTTATATGTAGAGTCGGGTGTAAAAGAGGTAAAACGTGTAGATGGTGATGATGTAGTTATCGCTCCAATGGTAAGAAATGCTGTATATAATGAAGATGACCATACGATTACTGTTGAGATGACAGAAGAAATAAAAACAGAGGAGAGTCTTAATACGGTATTTAAAGTTTCTGCTTATGTCGAAGAGGCTGGCATATCAGAAGTAAAGCCTGCCGGCAATAATGTTTATACAATATATCTGGAAAAGGCACTGGAACTTGATAAGCAGTATAAAGTAACATACGATAAGAGAGAATATCTGGTTCAGATGCCGGTTTATTATGCGACAAAAGAGTTTGAAGACAAATATACTTATACTGGAAATGATTTGGGCGCAACATGGACAAAGGAAAAGACAACATTCCGTGTATGGGTGCCGGGAGCAGAGTCAGTAGTTGTTAATCTCTATACATCTGGTACTGAAGGAACAGGGGATTTAGTCGGCACGATTGCGATGGCAGAAGGTGCAAATGGCACATGGGCAGCGGAAAAAGAAGGAGATTTAAACGGAACTTATTATACCTATACTGTGACACGTGGTGGTGAGGAGGTAAAAGATATATGTGATCCGTATGCTAGGACGACTGGTGTAAATGGTAAACGTGCAATGGTCATTGATTTGGATAATACCAATCCGGCAGGCTGGGAGTCCGACAGCAACCCACATGGAGGAGAGAGTATTACGGATGAAATTATCTATGAAGGACATATTCGTGATTTAACAGTTGGTGGAAATTCAGGGGTTTCTGAAGCTAACCGAGGAAAATTCCTTGGACTTACTGAAAGCAGCGCAACGGCTGTTAACCATATGAAAGAACTGGGCATTACATATCTGCATATACTTCCGATGTATGATTTTGGTTCAGTAGATGAAACGGGAGCAGGCAATCAGTATAACTGGGGCTATGATCCGGTTAATTATAATGTGCCAGAAGGTTCTTATTCTACTGACCCATCTGATGGGGCAGCCCGTGTAAAGGAATTAAAGCAGATGGTACAATCTTTACATAATAATGATATCAGTGTCGTTATGGATGTAGTATACAACCATGTGTATAATGCAGATGAGTTTTGTATTAACAAGCTCGTACCAAAATATTTTTCCCGCTACGGTGATGATGGCAAGCTGTATGAAGACTCTGGTTGTGGTAATGATACTGCCTCTGAACGTTCTATGGTAAGGAAATATATTGTGGATTCTGTCTGTTACTGGGCGGATGAATATCATATCGATGGTTTCAGATTTGACCTGGTAGGTCTTCTGGATATCGATACAGTCAATGAGGTTGTAACGGAAGTACATAAAAAACATCCAGATGTAATTTTCTATGGGGAAGGCTGGAGCATGGCCAATGATGAAGTGACTGGAAAATATACGATGGCTACTCAGGTCAATTCTAAGCAGACACCGGGCTTTGCGTACTTTAATGATTCGATACGTGATACCTTAAAGGGTCATGTATTTAATACGGAAGCGACGGGATATGTTTCCGGTGAAGAAGGTGATGAAGAAAAAGTTGCAAAGAACTTCCTTGGAGCGGCAGATTGGTGCAGCAGCCCGTCACAGACGATTAATTATGCATCCTGCCATGATAATCATACATTACTTGACCGCATTGCAAATTCCAGGCCGGATGCTTCCAGAGAAGATTTAATCCGTATGAATAATCTGGCTGCTGCTGTCTATATAATGGCAGAAGGTGTTCCATTTATGCAGGCCGGAGAGGAATTTTTGCGTAGTAAAGTAAATGAAGATGGTACTTTTAATGAAAACAGTTATAATGCCGGAGATGCGGTAAATGCAATACAGTGGAGTAATTTAGAAGAAGCAGCCAATGCAGATGTTTTTGAATACTATAAGGGACTGATTGCTTTCCGTAAAGCGCATGGTGCGCTCCGTCTTTCTGATGCAGAAGATGTAGCAAAGACAGTTTCTGTAGTAGACGGACTGGATAAAAATGTAGTTGCGTTTGATATTAAGGGTGGCATCAATGGCGAAACAGCAGATGAGTTGTTTATTATCTTTAATGCAAACACAGATTCTACATCTGTTGCACTTCCAGACGGAGAATGGGCTGTTTGTATCAATGATAAGAATGCAGGTACAAAAGCGCTTGAAACAATCAAAAATGGAAAAGCCACAGTAGCTCCTATATCTGCGATGGCATTAATTCGTACAGGCGCTGCACAGACACCACAGAAAACAGAAGTAGGTAAAAAGATAACGGACAAAAAGACCAATGCTTCTTACCGTATTACAAAGGCAGGCAAAGAAGTAGAGTATCTGAAACCACTAAGCAAAAAAACCACAGTGACTATTCCGAATACGATTAAAGCAGACGGAAAAACTTACAAAGTAACTTCTATTGCGGCTAATGCATTTCAGAATAATAAGAAATTAAAAAAGTTAGTCATAAAAACTAATATAGCGAAGATTGGAAAGAAGGCTTTTTATGGTTGCAAGAACCTGAAAAATATTACAATCAAAACGAAAAAGCTGAAGAAAACAACTGTCGGAGCTAAGGCTTTTAAAGGAACTTCAGCCAAAGCGGTAGTTAAAGTCCCAAAAGGTAAGTTAAAAGCCTATAAGACATTATTAAAATCAAAAGGAATAAACAAAAAAGCAACCATTAAGAAATAGCAGAATGTATAGCTTTAAGTAGAGTAAGGAGCTGCTGCGCTAACTGATTCAATATCAGTTGGCGCACAGCTCCTTACTTCTTTTTCTTTATAAAGAATAGCACTTCAAGTATACTTGAGGTCAATAAGAAATCTATATTTTTTCAAGTTTTCAGAGAGGATAGTAACAGAGGAAAAACGGAGGATTTTTGATGTTTACAGTAGAGGAAATTCAAAGCCTGAACGAACTGGAGTTGACGGTTTATGAATATGTGATGCAACATAAAAGTGTTATTGCCTATATGAGAATATGTGAACTGGCAGCGTAAGCCCATGTGTCAACAACCACAGTTATCCGATTCTGTAAGAAAATGGGGTGTGACGGTTATGCGGAATTTAAGCTTCGAATGAAGGAATATGCCGGGCAGAAACAAGTAGAAGGATTCCCAGAAGATATTTCTGAAATCAAGGTGTTTTTTGAACGCTTGGAAACAAAGGCTTTTCAAAGGAAGCTGGAGGAAGCTTCTGCTGTTATTGCAAGAGCAGAACGTATTGTTTTTATTGGAATGGGAAATTCCGGGCATATTGGTCAGTATGGAGCCAGATATTTTACAAATCTTGGAAAATTCAGTTTGTTTATATCTGATCCATTTTACCCGATTAATATGGTTGACGCCATGTCGACTGTTGCTATTGTCTTATCTGTTTCTGGGGAATCAGAGCAGCTTGTAAAAATTGTAAATGGGTTGAAAATGTTAAATTGTAGTATCATTAGTATTACCAATACAGAGCAGTGTACTATAGCACATCTGGCCGATATTAGTTTAAGCTATTATATTACAATGTACCGAGGGGATGCCCGGGTTGACTATTCGTCCCAGATACCGGCTGTCTGTCTGGTTGAAGCACTTGGTAAGAAAGTCAGAAATCGACTTACGGAAGGCTGACAGTTACCATTTTGGAATAAATTTATTGACATAAAAAATCAAAAAAACAGGTTGTTTTTTATGTGTAATTTGTTTTCTAGTGTAGTTATTTGTTTTTTTGTGGGATTGCATGAATAATTTTTTGTATTTTTCCTGTATAATATGTGGTAACAAAGTTTGGTGCCAAACAATGAATTATGTAATCTGTGATAAGGCCAAATCATAGAGAAAAAAGAATTGCTGTTTCTGTCTAAAATGCTGCTGATACTGGTAAAGAGGGAACAGCAGTAAACAGGAGGAATCAATTATGGCAACAAAAGTACGTGACTATGCTAAACTCGCCAAAGATATTATGACTTTAGTAGGCGAAGACAATGTTACCAGTGCGGCTCACTGTGCTACCAGGCTTCGACTGGTTCTGAAAGAAAGCCCTTCTGCGGAAGTTACTGCAAAAATTTCTTCCCTGCCTGCAGTTATTCAGGTCGTGGAAAAGGGGGCCAATATCTAATAGTTATTGGGACTCATGCTAAAGATGTGTATGAGGAATTAGCTCAGATTATGCATTTGGATGAAAAAGAAGGCAGTATGCCGGAAGAGAAAGGAAGTCTGCTAAACCAGATCATTGCAACCATGTTGGCTGTATTTGCACCTTTTGTTTATATTCTGGCTGCTGCCGGTTTGGTTCAGGGCTGTCTTATTATTATCAAATTAATTGCACCGGCATTTGAGAACACGGGTACATATGCTGTCCTCAGTTTTATTTCCTGGACACCATTTACTTTCCTGCCCGCTATGATTGCTGTTACGGCGTCTAAACATTTTAAGTGCAATACATTTATTGCGCTGTGGTGCTGTCTGGCACTTGTTAATCCGGACTGGGGTTCTATGGCTGCCCGGATTGCTGAAGGATACAATTATTTATACAACACTGTTCCGGCTATTGCAGCAATGCTTATTGGTGGTTTCTGGGAGGTTGCAGTTATTTTTGGCGTGCATTGGGGAGTTACACCTATGGTCATGGCCAATTTTCAAAATTATGGATGCGATTCCTTCCAGGCTGTGCAGACCTGCACTGTGGTTGCTCAGGCTGCTGCCTGTTTTGGAGTAGTAATGAAAACACGGGATAAAGAATGTTTCTTTGTCTTCCGGACTGACTGGTATCTTTGGTATCACAGAACCCGCTATTTATGGTGTAACCCTTAGGCTGAAGAAGCCATTTATCGCCGGCTGTATTTCTGGTGCTTTGGGTGCTTTGGTAGTTGCGCTCTTTGGTTCAAAAAATTATGTTTATGCCAGGCTGCCAAGTCTTTTAACTACAGTTAATGCTATCAGCTCAAATGATTCCATGTCATTTCCCGGCATGTTAATTGGCTGTGCAGTCTCTGCTGTTGCTGCTATCGTTTTAGTGCAGATTATTGGTTGTGACGAAAAGACTCCTGTGGCTGCATCTGCGAATGCGTCTGCTCCTTTAGGTGCTCGGCCGGATGCTGTTGAAGAACAGCCGACTGTTGTTACCGAAGATATAACGGTTTATGCTCCTATGAATGGTGAAGCAAAAGCTTTGGAGGAAGTAAATTATCCTACTTTTTCAGCAGGAATTTTGGGGCAGGGCGCTGCCATTATTCCGGCAGAAGGTAAACTGTATGCTCCTTTTGATGGGAAAGTTGCTTCAGTTTTTGATACCAGACATGCAATTTGCCTGGAAGGTGAAGGCGGTATGGAAATGTTGATCCACGTTGGTCTGGATACGGTTTCTTTAGGTGGAAAGTATTTCACAGCAAAAGTAAAAGATGGAGATACCATAAAAGTCGGTGATTTGCTGCTTGAATTTGACGTAGATTCGATTCGCAGAGAATTTGATACAATTACTCCGGTATTGGTTACAAATGCAGATGATTTTTCTGTGATTAAAGCAATTCAGGCTTCTGGTACAATTAAAGTTGGGGAACCCTTTTTGAAAGTGAAACAATAAGAGACTGATGGAACTTTGTAGCTTTGGCAGTTTTGTGCTTGTGCGCTGCCTGGCACAAAGCTGCCAAAGCTGAACCATATTGAAGCAGCACAGAAATGAGGATATTTATGAGTTTATCGAAAGATTTTTATAGGGTGGCGCCGTAGCTGCACATCAGTTGGAAGGCGGCTGGGACGAAAATGGCCGAGGACCAAGTGTAAGTGATGTACTTACTGGTGGAGCACATGGTATTGCACGCCGCATTACGGATGGCGTACAGGAAGGAGAGTATTATCCAAATCACAAAGGAATTGATTTTTATCACACTTATAAGGAAGATATTGCTCTTTTTCATGAACTTGGTTTTAAGTGTTTCAGAACTTCTATTTCATGGAGCCGTATCTTTCCAAAGGGAGATGAGGCAGGATTACAATTTTATGACGATTTATTTGATGAACTTTTGAAATATAATATTGAACCAGTTATTACCCTCAGCCATTTTGAAATGCCGTATCATCTTGCTAAAGAGTATGGCGGCTGGGTAAACCGAAAGCTGGTTGATTTCTTCGTTCATTATTCACTTACCGTTATGGAACGTTATAAAGATAAAGTGGAATATTGGATGACGTTTAATGAGATTAACAATCAGAGTAATACAGACAACGATATTTTTGGCTGGACTAATTCAGGAATTCGTTTTTCAGAATTCGAAGATCCCAAAAAGGCTCTGTATCAGGCAGTACACCATGAATTGGTAGCATCTGCCATGGTGGTAAAGAAAGGGCATGAAATTAATCCTGATTTTAAAATAGGCTGTATGTGTTCCTTTGTACCGTTCTATCCATATTCCTGCAATCCAGATGATATGATTATAGCACAGGAATCTATGCATGAAAGATTCTATTTTTCGGATGTCCATTGCCGCAGTCATTATCCTGCCTATGCAAAAAAAACAGTGGGAACGGGAAGGCAATGCACCAGTAATGGAACCGGAAGACGAAAAAATTCTTGCCGAAGGAAAAGTGGACTATCTGGGATTTAGTTATTATATGTCCAATGCTGTAAAAGCAGATGTTAATCAGATTAATACAGATGTAAATGGCGGAAATGCAAATACAGTTCCAAATCCACATGTACAAGCCTCTGATTGGGGCTGGCAGATTGAC
Organism: uncultured bacterium; assembly: GCA_947651225.1. Classification (GTDB taxonomy): domain Bacteria; phylum Bacillota; class Clostridia; order Lachnospirales; family Lachnospiraceae; genus Butyribacter. The sequence goes on from CANSYK010000015.1 coordinate 23,541, forward strand.
CCGGTGGGATTGCGTTATACCCTTTCTACCCTCTATGAACGCTATGAATTGCCATTGTTCATCGTAGAAAATGGTTTTGAGGCTATTGATGAATTAGCTGCAGATAAAACCTGCGATGACAGTTACCGTATCGACTATTTAAAGGCACATATTCAGGAAATTTACAAAAATATTTCTTGCAAACAGGGTGTTTGTGTATGGTAGCGGTTCTTCACAGGCAAGGGCTGCCAGTGAGATGAAGCGGATATTTTTGCCAGCAAAGGAAATGATTCAATTGCATGGGCATGATTTGCTTTTTACATTAAAGAAAATTGCAAAGCCGGAGGACTTGGTAGTTATTATATCCCTGTCAGGAGAATCCGGTACGGTGGTTGAGCTTGCGAAAACCCTAAGAGTCAGCCATGTGCCAACGGTTTCTATTACAAGCCTGAAAAGTAATACGCTTGCTTCATTATGTTGAGAAAACTTATATATCAACTCGGTTAGGCTTCCTGTAAAATATGATATAGAATACGAAATTTCCACACCATATTTTATATTAATTGAGTATTTATATCTGTCTTATCAAAACTATTTGTCAGGAAAGAAAATGAATGAATAATAAAGTGTACAAAAGTCCTAAAAATGAAAAAATGTCTAAAAAGAGTACATAAATCTTAAAGAGGCTCATCTTATTGATGGGCTTCTTTTTTTGTGATAGTCTAACGGTAGAAAAAGAGAAAGGCAATTCATATATGGTTAAAATTATTTATCTGGATATAGACGGAACATTAAGAGATGATCATAAAGGAATTCCAAGTAGTGCAGTATCGGCGCTGGAGCAATGCCGAAAACATGAAATTCAGATTGTCATCTGTACGGGAAGGAATTTAGGTTCCATTCAGAATGATGTAATGGCATTACAAACAGATGGAATTATTTCTGGAGGAGGCTGTTATATCCAGTATCATGGGGAAGAAGTACACAGATTGGGAAGGGCTTCAATACGATAAAAATAAAAATTGAGTCCAAGGCTGACGGAAAGGGAGTTTTGGACTTCAATGTACCGGAAGCAGTAGTACCATATGCGAATGTGGAGGGGGGATAGGGCAGTTTTGCTTAGAAATGCCATGCTGTTATATCCATATATAAAGAATGACACCATATCTTATGGAAGGGCTGCAGAAATGCTTGATATACCCAAAATGGAGCTGATTGAATTGTATGGTTCGCTGGGAATTGCATATTTTGACATGACAGAAGAGGAACTTGCAGAGGATTTAGCAACTCTTAATAAAGTTGGGAGTGTGGCAGTATGCTGATTGTATCTGACACCACACCGATTATTACCTTGATGAAGATGGGGCATTTGGATATTCTGAAGCAGTTATATGGGAAAGTGCTTATTCCTAATGCTGTATATATGGAATTAACAAGTAACGAAAAGTTTGTAACGGAGGCTTCTCAGGTAATGAACTGTGATTTTCTGGAAGTAGAGGAAGTTGACAATGAAGTTATATAGGAATTACACAAGTTGGGAAGAGCTTCAATACGATAGAATTGCATTGGTATGGGATAATCCGCTGAAATATGTCAGATTAGTTTAGACGGAGAAATGCAGGCATGGGTGGATGCAGAAGATGGATTCGTAATGTGAGAAGTGAAACAGGTAGAGTTGTACTGTTGCCCTATCTGTTTCTTTTAGTTTGGAACAAAAGATCTTAGAATGAAACTCTATATGAGCTATATCATAGTGATAGCACTTTTTTGAAAAGTAATTATGAGCAAGATGGAGGATATAGAATAGCTATATCATTTTGGCAGAAAGTTAAGTTGCCAAATACAATTGATGGTAGTCCCAAAACGGTAGAAATAGATTGTCTAGTTGGTAATAAGGCATATGAAATAAAATGGAAAGATGCAACTACAGATGGAGATCATATAAAGAAAGAACACAAACGAGTAAGAATTATTAAAGAAGCGGGTTACACACCTGTTAGAATTATGTTTTTTGAATCAAATAGAACACAAGCTATTTCTATACAGGCTAAGTTAAGAAATCTTTATAATGAAATTGGTGGAGAGTACTATGCAGGAGAAGATGCTTTTAAAGCATCAATGTATGCAGACCAAGCGGAAGAAGATTAAGAAAAGAACCTGTGAGAACTATGTGGGTATCTGGAACAAGAACCTTTATAATTTGTCGATGGCAAATATGCCAATTGGAAAGATTTGTAAAACTCATATTCTGGATACTTACCAGCGGATGCAGGCAAATAGTATCCCCACCCCTTCTAACCGCCCTAAACAAGGCCATCTAAAAAGATATAATAAGCTCTAAAAAGAAACAAAATTTATAAAGCTCCCCCCCAACCTTACAAAACTGAAAGCTTTTTGTAAGAAAAACAGATACCACAATCTACATCTATCTGCTAAACTGAGAAACATAAGGTTTAAGACATCTTTTGACAGTTACATGTAAAATACGCAAGTGACATTGTTTAGCAGGAAAGGAAGAGATTTATGCATGAGCAAATCAGGGTTTGTGATGTTGAGAAATACTATGGGGCAGGGAACAATATTACAAAGGCGGTAAACAGGGTTAGTTTTTCTGTAGTAGAGGGAGAATTTTTAGGGATTATGGGAGCTTCTGGTTCCGGGAAAACAACTTTGTTAAATATGATGTCTACGATTGACAGGGTGACAGCAGGGAATATCTTTTATGGCAGTACAGATATTACAGAGTTGAATGAAGATGCTCTTTCTGATTTCAGAAAGGAAAATCTAGGATTTATATTTCAGGATTTTAATTTACTTGATACATTAACAATTGAGGAAAATATTATTTTGGCGATGAGTCTTCATGGAAAGAAGAAAAAGGAAACTGATAAAAAAGTGGATGAAATTTTGAAGATTCTTGGAATTGATGAAATCAGAAATAAATTTCCCAATCAGGTTTCGGGTGGACAAAAGCAACGTTGTGCCTGTGCGAGGGCGCTTGTAAATGAGCCGAAGCTGATTCTTGCGGACGAACCGACCGGGGCTTTGGATTCCAAATCAGCGCAGATGCTGCTTGGTACATTAATACAGATGAATCAGGAAATGAAAGCAACGATATTGATGGTGACACATGATGCATTTTCGGCCAGCTATTGCAGGAGAATTTTGTTTCTTAAAGATGGGGAAATATTTAATGAAATTGTTCGTGGAGAAAAGGACAGAAGAGAATTTTTAAATGAAATTCTGGACATCCTTGCATTGACGGGAGGTGACAGTGAATATGTTAAATAAACTGGCTTTTCGCAATGCAAAGCGTTCTATGAAGGATTATCTGGTCTATCTGATTACCATGATGGCGGTGGCTGCAATGATGTTTGCATTTAATTCACTTATTTTTTCAAAAGATATTCAGGCAATGTGTTCGGAAGCTATGATACTTGGGGCAATGTTAGGGCTGGTTACTTTTTTTATTGTACTAATTGTGGCCTGGCTGATTAATTATATGACAAAATTTATGTTGGAAAAACGGAGCAGAGAATTTGCAACATACCTTTTGATTGGATTAAAAAAGAAAGAATTATCTCGGTTATATATGAAAGAAAATCTGTTGATTGGTACGATGGCTCTTTTTCTTGGAACAGGTCTTGGAACTTTGCTACAGCAGATTATTATGACAGTGTTTTATTCGGTATTCAGTGAGGATTACAAGCTGCATATACAAATGGACAGTTGGTGCCTTTTTATGACAATAAGCTGCTATTATGCCTGCTATTTATTTGCGCTAATTCGTAATAGGCGTGTTTTCAAAAAAATGTCAATAGCAGAGCTTCTCCAGATGGAAAGGAAAAATGACGAGTTGAAGATGGGGCATGAATGGCTGCGCCAGTATCTTTTCTTTCTGTCGGCTGCCTATATTTTATTTGTTTACTTTATGATGGTAAAGGGGTGTACAATTGGAATTGCCATGCTTTTGATCGCAGGCTTTATTGTGTCTGTTTATACAATGTTTTCAGGGATATCAGCCTTTGTTGTCTGCAGGATACAGAAAAAAGGGAAAAGGATATATCAGAAAAACCGTCTTTTTTTATACCGTCAGCTTTCGTCAAAAGTATGTACCATGCGTTTTACCATGGGAACCTTGACAATTCTTCTGGCTTGTTCATTGCTTGGAAGTTCGGTTTCCCTGATGTTTGCAAAATACCAGAGCCAGGCAATTGATAATACGGTACCTTTTGATGTGCTTATACACAGTCCTTTGCCAAAGGATAATTTTTCAGAAGAAATTTCCACCATTCAGTTATATAATAATATTCAAAACCAAAGAATTTATCGGATTTATAAGGACGGAAGCCAGGCTATGAACCGATATTTTGGCACACATGTTGCAACAGTGTTGGAAAAGCACATCGATCAAAAAGGAAATTTTATTTCGGGAAATGAATACTACACTTATGATACTTATATGAAATTAAGCGATTATAATGTATTGCGGGAGATGCTTGGAGAAAAAACAGTAGCTTTGGGAAAAAATGAGTATGCGATTCATACGAAAACAAGGATTCAGGGGGACTTTGGAGATGATATTTTCCACCAGAAGATAGCGGCTGGAAACCATACCCTTTTGTTGTCAGAAGTTTATACAGAAGCATTTTCCCAGAATGGAATTAATGGGGCAGATTATATGATTATTGTGCCAGACGATATTTGTGAAAAAATGGATGTATATTATTCGGTATATGCTGCGGATATTGAGGGAGAGGGGACGGAGGAACTTAAAAATTCGTTGGAAGAGGTACATCGACATAAGCATGGTGTTTTGACTTATGACGAATATGAAGCATCCTTAGAGGGAGACGAAGAAGAGGGGGAGTGGCAGGGGGACTTGCTGAAAGCGAACGGCACCGATCAGATTTTAGTGATGGTTGCAGATTTATTTGTGCGTGATATAGATACTTCTGACTTTAAATTTGTGGTTACTTCTGTGACCTTTCCACTGACATATATTGCGTTAATTTTTGTATGTGTGGCGCTTACCATTTTGGCTGTACAACAACTTTCTGATTCAGGAAAATATAAATTCCGGTATGAAGTGCTAAAGAAGCTTGGGATGAAAAAAGGGGAAATAGACAAAGTCGTATTTCATCAGCTTGCACTTTATTATCTTGTACCTGCAGTTGCTGCTGTGGCAATCAGTTCTGTGATAGCCATTTACGCCGGCAATCAGTTTGTCCGCTATACGGGGGCAGAAGGAAATGGAATGTATTATTTCGGCATATCGTTGCTGATTACAGCAGGAATTTATATGATATATTTTGCGGCAACCTACATTGGATTTAAGAGAAACGTAAATGAATAACAATTCCCTATTTAATTTGGTTTAGATCTGCTTTTATTTAGTAAACTTATATAAGGATAAACATGATGATAACCCTTGACAGCAGCAAAGGCAAAATACGCAGCACCAAAAAATAAAAATAAAATCAATATACGATTGTAATTTATTAAAAATTTGCCTCTGGTTTCTTTTTCCTTTTTATATGAATATATTATATCAGGAATAGCTATAAGTGAAAAGGCAAAAGGATAGATTGAAAACCTTTCTAAAATAAAATGTTTTGTTATAAAAAGATTTATTAAAAAGTTATAGAGTGCGCTATTTTGATAAATTGACCTTTTTGTAGTATCGCTTATTCTGCTGCTAAACAGATAGATTAACAGGAAATATAATGCAGGAGGTATAACATATTCAAATCTGTTTGAACTCCAGAAATATCCACCAAGGTAATTGGCATATTTTTCAGGAAAAAGCGGCAGCAAAAGTTTAAAAGTAAAATCAAATAAAAAGTATCCTAAGGCAGCAATTGCAATTAATGTTACTGTATATTTTATTGTGTTTTTCTTTAAGAATAAAAAATAAAATGGCAGCATTAAAAATAAAGAATTATGAAATAATCCTCCTATAATCATGATGATCGTATACGGCACAATTTTTCTATCTTTCAAATATGGATAAGCAAAAAGAAAACAGGCAACTGCAACGGACTGCCGTATAAGGTTCATGTTGTATGCCAAAAACTGCAGTGTAATATAAAGATAAACGCTAATCCAGGGAAGTTTTGAATATCGATATATAAAATTCATTGCGGAGAGGAATAAAAAGATATTTATTCCAAGTAAAAATATCTGGTATGGGCAGCCTGACATGCAAAATAATTTACATATCATAAAAAATAATGGTTCATACCAGTAAAAACGAAGGACATCACTAAATGACCATTCTGATACTATTTCATAAATATTCCGATATGAAAAATAGTCAAAACCAATTGCATATCGAAATGATGCTAAAAGGGTAAAACATAAAAACACTGCTGTCAAATATACGACAATCGTTTTGTTTTCCTTTTTCTTCAGGGAAAGGGCATAACCCATTCCGGTAAGGGCAGAAATTGTAAAATAGTAAATGGTCATAGTGACATCCTCTCTTTAGTTTTCTATATATACATACTATAACAGATGGCTTTAATAATAATTGTAAAATCGCTTATCGATGTGTTTCTTTATTAAATCAGTTTTAGTCAATGGATGTTCTGCTTACAACAAATGTTGGTGTTACATTAAATGTTGCGTTTTCTGAAACTTTTTGTCCCAGTGTACCAACAACATACATAGCACCTTTCTGGTTTGCATCAAGAATCATAACATTTGTGTCCTGTGCCACATTTGCTTTCAGCCATTTAGCATGAGCCAAAGTTTCCGGCATTTCATTCTCAATCTCTTCCTGTTTTAACCCTATTGCAATCTGATTTTCCTTGACAGTGCCGGTATTGCTCCATTGAGCGTCTTTTATTTTGCTTAAATTTACTTTGGTATATGCAACATCAATCTGAACCGGAACATTAGAATTATTTTTTACATTAATTCTTGGAGAAACAACTTTATTCTGGTATGTAATGCTGCTGCTTATATTAAAAGGAACAAATGTCGGCATGGTAACGGACAAAATAGTTGGCTCTATTGTTCCGACCATTTCCATTTGTCCGGAACCTCCAATAGGAATATCCTTTGTTGAAGCAGCAGAAGCAGCGCTTGCAATTGTAGAAAATACTAAAGATGCAGCTAACGCAAATTGTAAAAATATTGTTCTTTTCTTCATAATTTCCTCCTTCTGCATCTATTACAGTATGTTTATAGCATTAATTTTGTACGGTAATGGCAATTTGCGCCCCGGTTTTGCCAATATACTCTCCCGTTTCTTCTTCATATGCCGAAAAATAAGCAGTTGCATCATAAGTCCCTTTTTCTAAAACTTTATCCAGTTTTGCTGACTCTATGTATGTACCAGGCTTCAAATAATTTGAAGTATAAACCTCTTCTTCGGTGTCATTAATTTGAATACTAATCTTCAAAAGTTTTGCGTTATTGCCTGGATTTTCAATTAAGAGGTTGCCTTCTGAAGTTCCGTTAATAAAAACAGGCGATGTATTAATGGAAAATGCTATCATACTGCGGTCTAACATTTCCTGCAGTTCTTCTTTCCGTTTATCAATATCGGTTCCCGGCATAATTCCAGTTGTCGCATTGTCATCATATACTAAATCTGTTTTTGAATTTTTAGTAAATATAAAATAACAAACAGATATAGTAACTGCTAAAAGCAGTGCAATTCCCGCTACAATTAGTACTCTTTTTTTACTTTTACTCATAACCTTTCTCCTCTCTTTCTTCTACTAAGTACTCTTTATTTTATTATTTTTCTACATTATAATTCACAGTTCGAGCGAAAAACAAGCATATCTATTCGACAAACTTCGGTAATAGATTACAAAATCCGACACAAACAAATCAAGGCTATTCTAAACATCATGCGAAAAACCATCTGGCTATGTTAGAAACTTGACAAAAAATGACTATTGTGATAGTATGAAACATGATAACTATTGCAATAGTCATTTTTGGAGGTGTCATAATGAGAACAAAGCTATTTGATTCTGAATTAAAGGTAATGGAAGTATTATGGAGGGAGGGGGATTTAACTGCTGGACAGATTTCTAAAATACTTAAAGAGGAAATTGGCTGGAACAGAAATACAACATATACAGTAATAAAGAAATGTATCGAAAAAGGCGCAATTGAGCGGATAGACCCTAAATTTATCTGCAGGGCAATGATATCAAAAGAAAAAGTGCAGTCCTACGAGACAGAGGAACTGATTGACAGGATGTTTGCAGGCTCTAAAAAGCAGTTTTTTGCCGCATTGTTATCAGAAAAGACATTAAAACCCGAAGAACTGCAGCAGTTAAAGGATTTAATTAACGAAATGGAGTGAGGTAGATATGACATTGCTTAAATTGAGCATTTCGGGTGGAATACTCATTCTATTGATTATAGTGCTGCGTTTTTGTGTGATGAATAAACTGCCCAAAAAAGTTTTTATGTTATTGTGGGATATCGTGTTGTTAAGACTGTTGGTTCCGTTTCATTTTCCGGTTTCATATCATTTTGTGCCAAAGGGAAGGGAAATGGCAGAGAGTAAGGTTTATTCTGGCAAGTTTGTAATGCAGGGGAAGGTGAAATCGGTACTGTTAGCTGATGCACCTCTTTCAAAAGGGGGAATATTGACTGGAAAGCGGTAGTGTGGTTTGTGGGTATGATAATACAAGGGCAATTTTTATGTCAGTGTATTGGGGTTCTTTGTTTTTGAAAGACACCTACAGTAAAAGAAAATAGACAAAACAGTTGCAATGCACCAGCCGACAGGCCATGCACACCAGATACCGATAGAAGAATTTGTCCAGGCAGAAAACAGGAATGCCAGAACAACACGCAGTATCAGGTCAGTAAATGTAGCTGCCATAAACTGGCGCATAGCGCTTATTCCCCGAAGAACACCGTCTGCGGCGAGCTTTGCTGAGATAACAAAATAGAATGGGGAAAGTATCCATAAAAATTGTTGGCCGGTTTTTAATGCTTCTGCAGAGCTTTGGTCCATAAACAGCAGAAGAAGATATTTATTCAGGCAGATATAGATAAGACAAAATGGGACGCATAAAGTCCACACCAGCTTTAGTCCGGCACGAAAGCCCTTTTTTATGCGTTCCTGTTTTTTTGCGCCGATATTTTGGGCGGCAAAATTAGAGATGCCGTTTCCGATAGTGGTAAAGGAAGTGATTACAAGGTTATTTAATTTTACTGCCGCAGAATATCCGGCTGTGACACTTACTCCAAAGCTGTTAATACAACCCTGAATCATCATATTTCCAATGGATATAAAGGATTGCTGAAGAATGCTTGGTATTGCAATAACAGCAATTCTTTTTAGCAGTGAAAATGAAAAAACGGGAATTTTTCCACTGGTTTTTATGGCAAATAGTCGTTTTAAGACAAAAATAAGAGATAAGATACAGCTTATGCCCTGACAGATAAAGGTTGCATAGGCAACACCGGCAACACCCATAGTAAAACTTTTTACAAATATAATGTCAACGATTATATTAGCACTTGAGGAAGCGGCAAGGAAAATAAAAGGGGTTTTCGAGTCACCTAATGCCGAGAAAATCCCCGTTGCTATATTGTAAAAAAACAGGAAAGGAAGCCCCCAGATATAAATATTCAGATAGACAGAGGAATCATCCATAATTTCATTTTGGGTTTTCATCAGGTGCAGCAGGGTGTCGCATGACAGGATACCAATAGCCATTAATATAATACACAAAATACAGCTTGCAATAAGCGCAGTATAGACAGCAGATTTCATTGCTTTATAATCTTTTGCGCCAAATAATTGTGATACTACGACAGAGCAGCCGATATTACATCCAAAGGCAAAGGCAATAAAAATTAGTGTGATATTATAGCTGTTTCCTACAGCTGCCAGTGCGTTTTCGCCAATAAATCTTCCGGCGACAAAAGAATCAGCGATATTGTAAAGCTGCTGGAAAACAATGCTTCCAAACATTGGCAGACAGAACATCCAAAGAACTTTCTGCGGATTTCCCTGTGTTAAATCTTTATTCATAAAAATCCTCCATTCCGCCGCCTTTTAGTTGGCGGCACAAATAATATTGGAAATGGTATACATTTTATCAAGACGGTATTATACTATGGAATGATGAATATGAAAAATATATATATTATATGGGAGGTATACAAAAAATATATGGATATAAATTTTGAATATTTTAAAATATTTTATTATGTAGCGAAATATAAAAACATAACAAAGGCTGCTGTGGCACTGGGGAGTAATCAGCCCAATGTTACAAGAATTATGAAATTGCTGGAAAGCCAATTAAATTGCAAATTGTTTGTTCGGGAAGCAAGGGGAGTAAGCCTGACGGAAGAAGGGGAAAAACTGTATCACCATGTAGAAATTGCTTACAGGCATTTATTAGATGCGCAAGAGGAAATTAGCAGCCCTGAAACAGCAGGAGCAGGGACGGTTGAAATAGGGGCAACGGAATCGGCGCTGCATTTATTCTTGTTGGAAGCAATAGGAGATTTTAAAGTCAGATGCCCTAAAATCAGGATAAAGGTTCACAACCATACTACTCCTGAGATTTTAAAATATCTTACTGAGGGTAAATTGGATTTTGCAGTGATTACAACTCCTTTTGAGGTTCCAGATTCTTTTCGGCGTGAAGAGCTTTTTAAGTTTCGGGAACTGCTGGCAGGAGGAGTACAGTACAGTCACTTATCAGGAGAAAAAATGGCATTTAACAGGCTTTTGGATTACCCATGGGTTGGGCTTGGAAGTGGGACAGCTACTTACGAATTCTATAAAAATTTTTTTGCAGAGCATGATATAGAGATGGATTTTGATATGGAGGTTGCTACCTCTGATTTGGTAATACCGCTTATACGTAATAATCTTGGAATTGGCTTTATTCCAGAAAAGCTAGCATTGCCATTACTAAGAGAAAAAAAGTTGATACAGATAGAATTGGACTGTAAGGTGCCTTTTCGTGCGATTGAGATTGTTTCTGACAGGGGGAAGAGTATAGCAGCAGATACCTTTTATAATTATTTAAAAAGCAGAAAATCGGATTAGTGTATTGTGAATAGCAACAACGAATGGCCAAAAGATTGAGAAAGTTAGAAAAGATAAGGTTGATATAAGTTTATAATTTTTGTATAATATAAGCCAGACATTGAGATGGTTAGAGCTACACATGTGTGTTTTAGCATGGGTAGAATTTGTGTAGGAAAGAAACGGTGTCCAGTAAAGATGAAGCAGGGCAATTGGAATTCAGGGAGTGGATTATATGGGCAGGACATTGGCCGAAATGACATTAGAAGAACTGTGGGAGCTATTCCCCATATTTCTGATTGAACATAATGAAAAATGGAAGGAATATTATGTTGAAATAGAATCTTTTTTGCAAGACATATTGGCAGATTATCAGGTGGTTCGTATAAATCATATTGGCAGTACAGCCGTTAAAGGGATTTGGGCGAAGGATATCGTTGATGTTTTATTGGAAATAGGTGCAAATGAAGATATAGAAAAGGTGGCGGGGACACTGGAAAAGAACAGCTTTATTCGTATGTCATCAGACGCTAAAAGAATTTCATTAAACAAAGGATATACCCCCAGTGGTTTTGCTGATAAAGTATATCATTTACATATCCGTTTTGTGGGGGATAATAATGAATTGTATTTTAGGGATTATTTGAATGAGCATCAGGAAGTTGCAAAGGCCTATGAACAGATGAAGCTAAAATTGTGGAAAAAATATGAGCATGATAGGGATGGTTATACGAATGCTAAGACAGTGTTTGTAGAAAAGTGGACCTTGGAAGCCCGAAAAATATATGGTGACAGATATGAGTAAGATTGCTGATTGGCAGGAGTCTTGTGTGTTTGAACCCTTATGATAATGGGCAAGCGATTTTCAAACACGCTCTAGTAATTAAATATGATTCTGGGGGATATTGAACAATGGAAAAACAAACAAAACGCTTTTTGAATGTAAGTATTGCACTGGTATCGCTTTTCTGTATTTTTATATTTATTATTCAGATGCTATGGAGCAATATTGTCGGAGAAAATACAATCCAGGATCTGGGTGTTTTTTATATATCAGGGCTCAGCGAACAGGTGGGAGCACATTTTGGAACAGTCATTGAACTCCGTTTATCTCAGATACAATCACTTGTAAATGCGGTTCCGCCTGGGCGTGTTACGGATGAAACAAATATGCTGGTTGATCTGACATACAATGCCCGATCCGTGGGATTTGAGTATCTGACATTTTATACAAATGATGACAAATTTCATATGATCTACGGTTCCCAGGTGAGACCGGACGTCCCGGAAGCGCTGCGCCAATCCGTGCTGAGTGGAAAGTGTAATGTCTGTGCTGGAAAAGACAAGTTTGGTACACCAGTCGTTCTGCTGGGGGTACCAGCCAATTATCCTATGGCAGATGGAAGCACAAGCGTTGCGCTGGTCGCCGGACTGCCCATCAGCTACGTCGGTGTTACATTAGCAGGCAAGCTTGAAAGCAACATTGAGTACGCAATTATCCGTGATGATGGCAGCTATGTTTTAAGTAACCCCAGCATACAAACGAAAAATTATTTTGACCGAGTGGAACAGCTTTACGAGACCTGTAACGGGAAAGAACCAATTGAGTATGAGAAAGAACTTCGTGCGGCGATGGAAGCAGATGAAAGTTATACGAGTGAAGCTATCATTTCTGGAGAACGTTGGAATATCTATTGCACCAACCTTCCAAATTCAGAATGGCATCTGCTTCTGAAAGTATCTCATAATACCATGGACGAGTCGGTTCATCTTCTACAGAAAAAATGGTCTTATATTTTCACTGGCGGCTGTTGCCTGATTATCTGCGCACTGCTCTTTGTCTTTATTGGCTATTACCGACTAGCGAGAATACATATGCGGGCATTAGATGAGGCCAGAGAAACCGCAGAACATGCACAACAAATGGCAGAGCGTTCAAACCAGGCGAAAAGTGAATTTCTCTCCAATATGAGCCATGATATCCGAACCCCGATGAATGGCATTATGGGAATGACGGCACTTGCCATTGACCATTTGGGCGATCCGTCCCGAGTACTCTCCTGCCTGAAAAAAATAAACGTGTCCAGTCGGCATTTATTAGGCATTATTGCGGATCTGCTTGATATGTCCAAAATTGAAAATGGAAATCTGACACTGAATATAGAACCGCTCTCCCTGCGTGAGGTCATACAAAATATCGCAATTATCATTCAGCCTCAAGTTCAGGAAAAAAATATACAGTTTCATATTTATACACACGATATCTATCATGAAAATATATGCACAGACCGTGTCCGTTTGAGCCAGATCCTTTTGAACATCATTGGCAACGCAGTTAAATTCACCCAGGAGGGAGGCAGGATTGAGGTCAATCTGTATGAGGAAACGTCTTCTAAGGGAGATAAATATAGCCGATACATCTTGTATGTTAAGGATAATGGCATTGGTATGTCCAAAGAATTTCAGAGCAATATCTTCAAGGCATTTGCCAGGGAGGATCATTCCCGTGTGAGCAATACAGCCGGAGCCGGAATGGGTATGACAATCACCAAGCATATCATAGACGCAATGGGTGGTACTATTACAATAGAGAGCGAACTAGGGATGGGAAGCTGCTTCTGTGTTTCTGTAGACCTGGAAGTCACTGGAAACTCTGAAAAGGAACTACGTTTACCAGAGAGAAATATTCTGGTGGTCGATGATGATAAGATGGATGGCAATCTCGCCGTTACCACTCTGGAATCTCTTGGCCTGCACGCAGAAACCATATCAGACTGCGAACAGGCTGTCCAAGTGATTGAGGAGCGTTGCGACAAGGATAAACCTTATCACATAATTCTTCTAGATGAGAATTTATGGAAGCATGACATAACACAGACAACCAAAGAAGCGTTTGACCGTTTAGGACTGCCAATCATTCTGCTTGTAACCGGAGAATGGAATGAACATGAACCGGAGACAGTGGGCGTCAACGGTTTTATCACGAAACCACTATTCCTTTCAGGGCTCTACTATGGGCTGCGTCCATTTATTGAACCAAAAGCAACACAGCAAGAGCAAAAACAAGAGACTAATGTTAACCTGGAAGGCAAGCGTATTTTGATTGCAGAGGACAATGAGCTGAACTGGGAAATTGCCAGCACGATGTTGGGGGAATTTGGTGTGGAAACAGAGTGGGCAGAAAACGGACAGATTTGTGTGGAGAAGCTGGAACAATCCTCTCCTGAGTGGTATGATGCGATTCTGATGGATCTTCGAATGCCAGTTATGACAGGATTTGAAGCGACAAAAGTTATTCGGAACTTAGAACGCAAGGATGCACGGAACATTCCTATCATTGCGGTCAGTGCCGACACCTTTGCAGAGGATATTCAGAGATGCCTTGACCATGGCATGAATTCTCATCTTGCAAAGCCTTTAGATTTGCAAAAACTGCTTTCTCTGTTAAGTCAATATCTTTATTAAGATGATTTCATTACTATTTGAGTCGTAGTTACTATTCACGGCTGGTTTTCCGCATGATGTTTCGAATAGCCGTAAATAGTAAGAACCTGTAAAAGGTGCGGCATGGGGGATTATGATGAAAAAAATATTTGCTTTATTAAATATGCTGCTATGTACTACTCTTTTGTGCTCTTGCGGCAACGAAAACCAAACGATAGACACTGATAAATCCGATGAGATATCGAAGGATATCGAGTTGACCCTTTGGACCTTTCCAGTAGGAGACTGGGGAAATCCCACTTCGGTATCCAATCTGTTGACCAGCTTTCATAAGGAATATCCGAATATCAATATTTCCATAGAATATTTAAACTACGATGATGGAGATAAGAAAATTGATCAGGCTGTTGCAGATGGATGTGCTCCCGATCTGATTTTGGAAGGTCCAGAACGCCTAGTCGCAAACTGGGGAGAAAAAGGGTGGATGGTGGACCTGGCCGATTTGTGGGAATCTGACAAGGCAGGCATGATTTATGAAAATATCCAAAACGCCTGCAGGCACAGAAATGGCTCATATTATGAATTTCCAATCTGTATGACTGTACATTGTATGGCCATCAATTATGATATGTTTCAGGCTGCGGGGGCGCTTTCCTACATTGATGAGGAGGCTCACACATGGACTACGGAAGGATTTATTAATGCAGTTCATGCTTTGGCCGCTTACGGGCAGAAAAGTGCAGGTATTGTGTATTGTAAAAATCAAAGCGGCGATCAGGGGACACGTGCTCTGGTAAACAATTTGTATGGTGGTCGTTTTACCAATGACGCACACACACGTTATACTATTGACAGTGAAGAAAACAGAAAGGCTTTGCAGCTCCTTTATGATTTAGAAGGAATCACATTTGAACCGTCTCTTACTTCAGCAGATACCATTAATATGTTTTGCAAAAAAGAAACTGCCATGTGCTTCTGCTGGAACTCGTCTCTGGAAATTCAGCAGACCATTAACAACCCAGATCTGGATTTTAAAGTATTCCCTATTGCGTTTCCTACGAATGGGGACACTCCAAAACTTGAAAGCGGCATTTGGGGATTTGGGATATTTGACAGTGGCAATAAGGAACGAATCGAGGCTGCGAAAACATTTATCCGTTATATGACAGAGAATGACACAGTGTACACAAGGGCAGTACTAACTTCCTCCCACTGGCCGGTACGTGATGTCAGCGGCATCTATGAAAATGATATATTTATGGCCAAGTACAGCATTTTTACTCCGTATATGGGGGATTATTATCAAATTACCCCTAACTGGACACAGGCACGTACCGCATGGTGGAAGATGTTAAAAAAAATCGGAGATGGAATGGATGCTGCGGAGGCAACGAAGAATTTTCCATCTTCAGAGTAAAATACCAAGGCAGTGATAAAAAACTCCTTAACTTTCCCATTTTCCTATTTGGGTAACATAAGTAAGGAGTTTTTTATTTTCCAAAAAACTGTCCCTGTCAATCTCAAAAAGCCGCTCTATAAAATCAGATTCAAAAACCTCTTTCGGCGTACCATATCTTGCTGCATATTCCCCTTTCAAACAAAGTATTTTATCAGAAACAATCTTTGCCAGTTCTAACTCATGCAAAGACATAATAACTGTTAATCCTTTTTTTTCTCTCATTTCTTCTAATAAGGACAAAAAATCAAGTTTATACTTTATATCCAGATATGAAGTCGGTTCATCCAATATCACGATTTCCGGTTCTTGGCAGACCGCTCTTGCAAGCATTACCCGTTGCTTTTGTCCATCACTGATTTTGTCAAAGTCTTTACCGCAGATATCTGTAATTTGCGTTAATTCTATCACTTCATCCACAATACGCTCATCCTCTTTTGACAATATCCCAAATCGCCCTGTATAAGGATACCTCCCTGTTGCAACGATATCCCGGCAGGTTTTTAATTCCACTTTTACTTTTTCCGTAAACACCACTGACATTTTTTTCGCTAGCTCATTTGCTTTCATCTCCGATATAGAATGTTTTCCAAGATATACTACTCCGCCAAGAAGCTGTAATTGTCCCGCAATACTTTTTAAGACAGTAGATTTTCCTGCACCATTGGGGCCAATCAGGCTTAAAATTTCTCCTTTTAGGAGAGCAATTTCTACATCTTTTATCAGCGGCTTATTATCATATCCTACACACAGCTTTTTTGTGGAAAAGTAAAAATTTTTCATTTTCCTGTCCCTTTCCGTTTTTTAATAATCCAAAGTACCACAGGCGCACCCAAAATGGCTGTCACTGTACTGATACTAAGTTCTGTTGGAGCAAGTAACGTTTTTGCAAGCAGGTCACAGAGCAGACAGAACACACTTCCTCCCAGAAAGCAGGCTGGTATCATCCATATAGGTTCTGTTGTATGGATAAACTTTTTTACCAAATGTGGTGCTGCGATTCCGACAAAAGAAATCGGTCCCGCAAATGCCACAATGCATGCTGATAAAATACTGGAAAAAATAACAAGGCACACCCGCAGACGGCGAATATTTACTCCTGCATTCTGTGCATACACATCACCTAACTGATAGGCACCAAGCGGCTTTGACATAAAAAATACCGCAATAAATGTTATAGACACTATCACTGCCATAACCTTTACATTTTCCCATGTCATTCCGGAAAAGCTTCCCCGTGACCAGTTGTGAAGATTTACAATATCCGCATCCTCTGCAAAAGTAACCACCAATTCCGTTATCGCAGAACAGATATAGCCAATCATAACACCACTGACTACTAACATAGACATATTATCAACTTTGTGTGACATCAAAAGCACAAATCCCATCGACAGCATTGCGCCAATAAATGCTGCAAAAATCATGGCTGCCGATGTAACTTTGATGGACTTCCCCATGAAAAATACCATCACAAGTGCTACAGCCATTTTAGCTCCGGAAGAAATCCCCAAAACGAAAGGACCAGCAATCGGATTATTAAAAAATGTCTGTAAAAGGTATCCTGCAAGAGAAAGCGCCCCGCCAAGAATCAGAACCGACACTGCCCTGGGAAGCCGTATATCCCACAAAATCCTTGTTATCGTTTCACTGCTTCCCTGTCCGGCAAATACCTTTACGGCATCTGGCAGTGCAATACTGACACTGCCGATACAGATATTTAAAATAAAAAAAAGTAAAGTACCGATTCCAAGTAAAATAAATACGGTAATATACCTCCGTTTCCTGCTTTTCTGCATATCAATCGTTCCCCTTTGTGCCTAACCCTTTTATCGCCACAGGCAAAAGCTTCTGTTTCCATTTTGTACTTTCACAACAGCCGATAAAGATGCTGCATATCACTCTTTTCCCCCTGGAGCATTGCATGAATCTCATCCATTAGAGAACCAATAGAAAGGGACTGTTGGTACATGTCAT
Organism: uncultured bacterium; assembly: GCA_947651225.1. Taxonomy (GTDB): domain Bacteria; phylum Bacillota; class Clostridia; order Lachnospirales; family Lachnospiraceae; genus Butyribacter. The sequence continues at coordinate 41,426 of CANSYK010000015.1, forward strand.
TTGTGGTACACCACACATTTCCCTCCTTCACAGCTTTAAAATCCGCAAGCAGATTACATTTATCAAGAAGTTCCTCTACATTGGAAACTCCACCATCAATAGAACTGTTATAGATCAAAAAGTCTGCATCTTTGGCGCCGGCATAAAACTCTTCTACCTGCATATTCATAGTAGAACGCTTTGTATCAGGGTCACCCAGATTTTCAAAAATATAGCTCCCTCCTGCCAATTCTATCATCTTCGGAACATAGTCTGAGGACTGACGCACCTGTACAAGACCATTTGAAGTAATGAAAAAAAATGCTACTGTTTTGTCCGTTCTTTCGTCTGCACTCAATTTCTCAAAAATTGCTGTCTGCTTTGCAAAAATTTTTTCTGCTTCCGCATCTTTTCCAAGCAGCGCTCCATAAAATTTTACCCATTCTACTCTGCCAAGGGGATGTGATTCATAACTGGAATAATCAATCATGGATGGAATGCCAAAGCTCCCCAGATTTTCCAGCACTTCAGGAGAATGCGTAATCATTGTATTTTCTATTGCAAAGGTACAATGATTGGAAACAAGCAGCTCGTAATCCGGTTTGTTATATTTTCCCGCATAAAGGAGTTTTCCTTTGCGCATCGCCTCCTTTGCGGCTTTCACACTCCAGCCATCTTCTTTTTGGCCTGAAAAAGAAATTGTATCCAGTCCGTTCAATTCACAAAACATATCCATCACCGAGGAAGCCACCAGATACATGCCTTTCACAGGACGCTGCAGTATCACAATTTTTTCATCAATATTCTTTGGCACTTCTTTGTCTTCTGGTACAATCAAAATCTGTGCATTGTCCATCAATGTTGTCAGCAGGACATAGCCGCCTTCATAATAATCAACCGTAAAATTCTCTGCATACTGCAGTTCCAAGCTTTTCTCATAAATTAAAGCTGTTTCTAACCCTGATTCAGCACCCAATCCCGTTTCCGTCTTTGTATCAGATGTTGAGCCAGAATCAGAAGAGGGACTGCTGCAGCCACACATCCACAGCACTCCCACAAGAAGCAAAATAAGCGTCTTTTTTCTTCTTCTCATTTTATCATATCGTCCCTTTTTGCCTTTCTGTCATTTTTTCAGCGGGCTGGCGCTTTTGGAATCAAATGTTATCGTGTACTCCACTTCATGCGGCTTACTCATAGCGACCGTATCGCCAATTACTTCAATTGGTTCATCAAACTTAGAGACAGGAATCTCAAAGGTAGAATTTCCTTCTGTATTCGTTTGAAGATATTTTTCTTCATCCACAATCATATAATCATAATTTGGACTACTCCACTGCACTTTAGCCATTGCCTTTCCTTCTACCACAGTAACCGTTACAGGAGATAAAATCTTTGCCTTTCCACTTCCCCCATCAAAGGTAATATCCATGCTATAGGTACCATCTTCCAAAGAAGCGGAACCTTTCGCTTCATCCTCGGACAGCGTTGGATTTGAAACACTCACTTTATGATCATACCATTTTTCCTTTGTCCCAATCAGCGCTAAATCAAATTCTTCCTCTAATACAGGAACAGGCACATCAAAACCATAGACCTTCTCTGTCATGCCATCACTGTATGTAACCGTATCTTCTGTTGGTAAAAGCAGTTCCGCCCCCTCTTTTGCTGCATCTTCAGCCAGTCCGGGATAAAGATTTACAATATTTTTGGAAGTAAGAGAAATATGAATTGTCATTTTCTCATCCTTTACTGTCAGTGTCCCTTTCCCATCACAAGCTTCATTTACATGGAACATACTGCTGTCCGTTTTAAATTCTGCTGTGTAGACCCCATCGGGCAGTTCTGCGTTGGTCTGTTCTGAATCAGGCTGCTCTGTATCAGATGAAGGAGCAGTTGTTTCTACAAGACTTTCCGGCTTTTGTGCATTTTCTTTCTCTCCACATCCGCTGAGCAATGCAGCAGAAAGCGCTATTGTCAAAAATACAATTCTTTTTTTCATAATGATACCCCTTTTTTCTATATTTTGAACGCTATTCCCCTGTTATTTGTTCATAGCAGTTGCTGTATGGTTCACGTAAATTTTCTGAATCTCCTTTATTGAGCCAAGCCCGGTAATCTGCGTATCCACGCTGTCAAAATTGCCAGTGGCCTTGAACATACTAAGCCATGAATCCTCTTCCTCACCTGCCATATCATTATTGGCATGGTCGCCCGCTACCACCATAAGCGGACGGAGAATAACTTTCTTATACCCTGCTTTTGCCACTGCCTCCATCACTGCTTCGCAAGCGGTTTCTTCTGGCTCTCCTTCTACCGTACCAATAAACACATTATCATATCCGAGCGCTTCCATTTGCGACTGCATCTGGCTGTATGACACCTTTGCTGTATGAGAAGTCCCATGCCCCATAAATACAAATGCCATACCGTCTTTTTTTGCCTTTGCCACACTGCCAAGTCCTGCATCCTTTGCCGCTGCCTTCGTAACCGCCTTTGCCACTGCCTCCTTATCTGCATTAATCACCGTTGCATCCTTTCCAACCTCGCCAAGAAGCGGCTCTGCTACCTTTACTGTCTCAAACTGATCCTGGCAGGATTCCACCGCATCCATCAGCTCATCATATTCTGCGCCATGCATCAAATGGGTAGGCTGGATTACCAAATTCTTTACCCCATTCTTGACTGCACGCTCCAGTGCCTGATCCATATTGTCAATAAATTCTTCATCTCTGGCTTGTACATGATTAATAATGATCTGTGATGTAAAGGCTCTTCTGACTGACCAGTCAGGATTTGCTTCCTGTATTGCATCTTCAATTCCCTTAATATCATTCACACGGCTGTCATTAAAGGAAGTACCAAAGCTGACTACTAAAATCTCATTTTCTCCAATTTCATCCTGGTTTCTTGGATCATCCTTAGATGCGTCACCAGTATCCCTGCCAAAATAATCGGAATCCGCTTCTTCCCCTTCCACAAGCTTTTTCTGGTCATCTGTCAGTGCATCCCATGCAGCTTTTGCCTTTACGCACTGTGCATCTGTGTCCACTGTCCTCTCCTGCACATAAATTGCATCAATCAATGTAGCCGTTTCGTCCGCTATTTCTTTATCCGTTTTCGTTTCCTCCTTTGCTGCAGGTGTATCCGGCTTTTCTGAATTCACTGTATTGCCTGAATCCACCATATTCTCTTTTCCGCAACCTGTCAATACGATTGAACATGCCATGGCTCCTGCCAGTAAAGCAACTACTGTCTTTTTTCTCATGCTTTGTCCTCTTTTCTCCTGTTTTTTAACAGGAATATTTTGTTGTATCAAAAAAATCTTTTACCATAATTTAAACTACGGTAAAAGATTTGTACACGAAATAAACCTGCAGAACATGCTTGTTGAAAAAACAGTCCACCATGCTTTCGCAAGCCCCAAACGTACAACCAGTTACTCGTGGTTTGAAATTTCTATGCTATTGTCCATTCCGCAAACGATAGCGCATAAATTTCTGTACAACATGCAGGCAGGTCTCCCGGCTTAAAGATCATCACATCCACCATCTTCCCAGTTTCCCAGTGATATATCGGCTTCTATTCCCTAATTACGGTGACGAGTTCGTACAGGATTTTCACCTGTTTCCCTTTTCACCAAAACCAATGCTAGAGCGTGTTTGAAAATTCATTCTCACAATCAAAAAGCAATTTTCAAACACGCTCTAAGGTAATAAATTAACTTCTTTACAATTTCCTGTTTTTACGCATTGTTTTGACACCTGCATATTATTATTCAATTGTCCAAAGTATATCATATTTTAGATTAATGTCAATAAGTTTCCATACTTTTTTCTTTTCAGGTATCGTCAAAAAAGAAAATCTATGATATTATTCTATTATAAAACCCGTATTCTTATGGGAGTGGATTTTTCAAGAGAAATCTTTTTTCGCCACATAATTGCAGAACTGCAGTTATGTGTTTTTTTATGTAGTAAGGAACTGCAACATAGCAGTGCCTCTTCATAAGATAACAATAACAAAAAGGAGAACAAACAAATGGAACAGACATTTATGAAAGAAAGAAAAATATTACCACTAGTGTTATCCATGTCATTGCCTATGGTAATTTCTATGGCGGTTAACTCATTATATAATATTGTGGACAGTTATTTTGTAGCAAAATTAAGTGAGAAGGCAATGACGGCTCTGGCACTTGTCTATCCAATGCAAAATCTGATTACTGCGATTGCAGTCGGATTTGGAATCGGGATCAATGCAAATGTAGCATTTTTTCTGGGTGCGGGGAATCAGAAAAAAGCAGACAACACTGCTACACAGGGAATATTTTTAAGCGTTATACATGGAATCTTGTTAACTGTTGGCTGCATCGTTGTCATGCCATCTTTTTTAAGAACATTTACAGAAGATGCGAAAGTTTTTGGAATGGCACACATTTATGCAAATCGTGTATTTTTATTTTCTGTTATAATCTCACTTGCCGTATCCTTTGAAAAAATCTTTCAGTCAACAGGAAATATGAAAATTTCCATGTTCAGCATGTCATGTGGCTTTATTACAAATATTATCTTAGATCCTCTGCTGATTTTTGGAATTGGCATTTTTCCAAAACTGGGCATAGCAGGAGCAGCCTATGCGACAGGAATCGGGCAATGTATTACACTTTTTGTCTATCTGCTATTTTATATAACAAAACCACTTCCTGTTAAAATAAAAAAGAAAGATTTATATATTGACAAAGATGTAATTTCACGGCTTTACTCTGTTGGAATTCCCGCTGCATTAAATATGGCGCTGCCTTCTTTGCTAATTTCTGCGTTAAATGGAATTCTGGCAGAATTTTCAGCGAAATATGTGCTTGTGCTGGGTGTGTATTATAAATTGCAGACATTTATTTATCTGACCGCAAATGGTATTATCCAGGGAATACGCCCATTAGTTGGATATAATTATGGAGCTGGTGAATATAGCCGTGTACAGAAAATTTACCAGACAACGCTTAAGTTGACAATGGCAGTTATGCTTGTGGGTACGGTATTGTCATGGAGTATTCCCCAAAATCTGATTGGCTTATTTACTGAAAATACCGAAACCATTCAGACCGGAGTGACTGCTTTGCATATTATCAGTCTGGGATTTATTGTTTCTGCTGTTTCTGTTTCCTGTTCCGGAGCTTTAGAGGGTTTGGGCAAGGGGACTCCTTCTCTCTATATCTCTTTGGCAAGGTATGTTGTAATTATGATACCTGTTGCCTTTTTACTTAGCCGCATAATAGGGGCAAACGGTGTATGGTACGCATTTTGTTTGACAGAGTTTTTGTCGGCAGCTTTTGCTTACTGGATTTATAAAAAGCAATTTAATATTTTAAGATCGGTAGGAAAATAGTAACGGAAAATAACTGATTAAGATTGCGCAGGATATTTCTTTGGCCTGCAATAAAATAAGGATGTAAAAAAGTGCTTAGACATCCTTATTTTTCTGCAGGTTCTTATTTCAGATTTCATAAAGTGTAATGTTCAGGGGGATTCTTCCTTATTCTGTATTTCTAAAAGCTGATCCATCTGCTTAAGAATATATTCCTGGTACTCCGGCTTCAGTCTGTTAAATATTTCAGATGCAAAGCCCACAAATTGAGCAGGTTCTTCCTCAAACATATCCCCCTCGCCGGTTCTTAACCAATTTTCATTCACATGGAACGTATAGCAAATAAGTTTTATAATTCGTCCATTTACTTTGTTATGTTCCAGCTCAATGCCGGCAACATATCCGTTCGACATGGACAATGCTTTCGCAAATTTAGCTTGGGACAGGTTGAGTGCCTGTCGCACTTGTTTTACACGCTGGTTCACAGACATCTGGTCTCCTCCTTTCCATAATGCTTTTATAATATCACAACTTTGCTCACATTACAAGTGATTGTCCAGTGAATCTTTTTTTGCACACTCATATAGCAATGATATTATACTTGTATAAGATTCAAGAAAGGAGCTTTCTTTATGGAAGATACTGTAGCAACCGATTTTGAAATTAAATTCAGAGAATTAAATGAACAAAACCAAAAGTATATAATAGCAATACAACAGGCACTGATTTATGCACAGACAGTAGAAAAGCAAAAAACGGAAACACAACTGTCAGAAGTAAAAGGAGAATAAATAAGCAGAAAAATGTTTCATAAAAAATAATGCTGCACTCAGAGAATTTACATAATGATTAAGTCTCTGAATGCAGCATTACTTGTCAAAATAGGATTTCTTATAAAAACTCTTTCATTTCTACCATAAAGTCTTCCTCTGCCTTGACAATTTTTTTTGCAATGTCTGAACTTTCTTTTGAAGCTGCTTCATACTGGTTTATTTTCTCGCTTAATGTCTGGATTCCCATATTACAGCCATCCATCATTAATTTCGCAATTTGATGACTATCTGCGTGTACCAGCATTTTCATCTCAATGTCCATCTTTGCCATAAATTCTGCCATTTTGCTTGGCTCTTCATCCTTCTTATTGTAATGGTCTAATAACTGGATTGTTGCCTTTTCCAAATCACGGTGCTTTTTCTCATAAGCATCTAACAGCCGTTCCAGCTTTTCATCCCTGGCATATTCCCGTACCTGCCGTATTGTCTGCATTGCCATTTTACAGCCAGAACTGCATTCTTTTAACAATGAAATTGTATTCTCTTCCATGTTTACCTCCATCTGTATCATTTCCTGTGTCAATTATTCTATAATAGAATTCCCCTGCCACATGGAAATTATACTTTTCATGGTTCCTAATTATATCATTTCATTATTCCAAACTATTCACAGACATTTTATAGCGCCATTTAAAAATCCTCATACTCTACACTTCCATCGGACCATGTAATAGAATAATACCCATGTCCAGAACCATCACAATCATATATTTTTTCTTTTGACACAATCTTGCGTTTTTTATCGCCATTGCTTTCCGTTTGAATCTCCCCTTTTCCAGAATGACCTTCTGTTCCCTTTCCGTCCATTGTCTTATCTGGCAAATCATTATGTGCCACTTCTATACTCATACCATCCGTTAAATAGGCATCCAAATCATGGTTGACAGAATCATTCTCCTCTAATGCAATTTGGGCAGACTCAATCGCATCGCTGACTTTTCCACCTGTAAAGGTAAATTCTTTTGTCTGCCCTTCTGCCATTACGCTGACTTTTGCAAAACGCTCTACTGATATCACAGAAATATTCTCTGCGATTACAGAATCCTGAGATGGCTCAACAACATCTTTTTCCCCAATAAAGATTTCTGCATCCGCAAGCACCTGCTCTACTGTTGTTCCTTCTTCTACAAGTATTCTTGTCTCTGTCTGTCCATCTAATATTCGAATATCCTGCTTTTCTGTCTTATTGTCACAACCTGCCAGAGAAAAAAACACCATCACACACAAAATCCCGAAAATTCCTTTTCTAAACCACTGTTTTCTTTGCAATTTCTTCACTCCTTTTTCTCACTTTGCGCTATATTTGCCCCCAATTTCGTCAATGTCGCCTACTACACCTCCCTGCTTTTCTTTCTAATTCTTTACATCAATTTGCGCCGACTTTACTATCTGATATTTCTTTCCGTCCTCAACAATCACTTCAACACCAACTTTATCTGTTGAAAGTTTTTTTTTGGAAAGATAGAGGCGATACCCATAATCCGTATCGTTGTTTGTTACAGACAATGTTTCATAAATTTTTTGTTCCTCTCCATCCGTTACCTTGACGTAGATTTTTATATTCTTTTTACAGATAGAATCCTCCAAAGATCCACTAATCTCCCAATAATTTGCATTATTTTCGCTTTCTGTCATATTTAATGATGTTTCCGTATTTACACGTTCCATCTGATCAGCAATCTCTGTTACAGGACATTCTATCAATGGAGGTTCCTCTGCAAACTCTGATATATTACGTTCTACTTTTTCCAGAATCACCACATCTGGCTGATACATACCCATATATCCGGCAATATTTTGTGGCACTCCTTTTGAAAAATATCCTTCAGCAAAAGTATTTGCCATCAAAGGCAGTAATGTATTTCCAAAAGAATCCCGAAACATAAGCAAAGAACCATTCCCCTTGCTGTTTTCTGTTTCAATCCAGGCATCTTCCACACTTTTTGTGTCTGTTTTATAAGAAAATATATCTTCTTTTTGATAAGAGTAATTCCACTCTGGCTCTGCTGCAAGTGGATAGAGCATTTTATTTAAATCTCCATATTCCTCCTTTAATCGGAGGTTTTTTGTCGTTTCATAACGATCATGTTCCACCTTCAACTGACTTAAAAGCGCATCATAAGCTAATACCGCACCTTTATTGTTCCAATGGGAGTCTCTTTTCAAATAGAGCACTTCCTTTTGTTCCTCAAAAAGAGAAAATAAATCAGTGTAAGAAATATTCTTTTTTATAATTTCCTCTTTCAGCAAATCTATATTTTGCACACTCCCTGCTTTCTTTTGGAAATAATATGGCATATTCTCTCCATACAGCGAATTTTTATTAGGAGGTATCGTTAAAAGAAATGCTGCCCCATTTTCCTGTACATACTGCTGCACAAGTGATAAATTATGCACTGCATTTGCAATCTTGCGCCGGGACATGACATCCTGCCCCAGGTAGTCATTTACCGTAGCAGTGTAATACAGCCAGCCATCTGTTCCAACAGTAACCGTATCTGCATTAGATACCCCAAAAACATTACTTTGGATTTTAGCATCTGCTGTAACTAATTCTGCCCGAAACGCAAAGTGATCTTCAAAATACTTTCCCAGTTCCTGCATAAAATCCATATTCCACTTCCCGTTTTTCTTTACATCGGGAAATGATGCGAGTTCTTTGTTTTCTGTAGTTGTATTAGAAGCATGAACTGCCATCCCCGCAAAAGGCACAGCACAAACCAATAAACAAAGAACAATATACCCAATTCTTCCTGCATTCTTCATGATAATCCCCCATTCCGCCTTTGGCGGCTCAAATCGTAAAGCAGCGAAACTTGTTGCTTTTTCTTGCATAAATATGGAATCTTAGAATCTAAAGTAGATAAACGGATTATAGGTGTTCCCAGATAAGCGAATCATACACCAAAGCAGAACCACAACAGAAGTGGTATACAAAAATATCTGCACTGCCCTGTAACTCCCTGTAATTTGCATTTTTTCCCCATATACAATTCCACGAATCCGGTCTATAACAGGTCTGACAGGCGCCATACCAATTATTCCCACCAAAAGCATTGTAAGAAACCATGGTGTTAATTGGCCTGTTGCAAAGCTCATGGCATGGTTTCCAAAAGAAGTTCCAGTAAACATCTGTTGAATGATATAAAGTCCCTGAGAAATAGTATCTGCCCGGAACACTACAAATCCTGTACAGACTACAAGCATTGTATACAAATACATAATCGGCTTAGGTATCTTTTTAATAAATGGAATACATTCTTCCAACACAGAGAAAAAACCATGATACAATCCCCATAGCACAAATGTCCAGTTTGCGCCATGCCAAAGCCCTGTGCAGAAAAAGACAATAGATTTATTGATTCCTGTGCGAAGCTTTCCGTTTCGGTTTCCGCCAAGCGGAATATATAAATACTCTTTAAACCAGGTAGAGAGAGAAATATGCCATCTTCTCCAAAACTCCTTTATACTGGCAGCGCCATAGGGATACTGAAAGTTTTCCTGGAACGAAAACCCAAACAATTTTCCCAACCCAATCGCCATATCACTATATCCGCTAAAATCATAATAAATTTGCAGCATATAAGATATTGCGCCAATCCATGCCACCAAAATATTAATATTGCCATAGTCTGTCTGAAAAACAGCATCTGCCGCCTGTCCCATCGTATTGGCAATCAATACTTTCTTTCCCATTCCGCAGATAAAACGTCTCATCCCATCAGAAATTTGATTAACGTCCATCTTCCTATCTGCAAGTGCCTGATTAATATCCTGATATTTTACAATCGGTCCTGCAATTAATTGTGGAAAAAAAGAAATATACAATAGAACTTTCCAAAAGCTTTTTTGGACCGGAACCGTTCTTCTGTACACATCAACTACATAAGAAAGCGCCTGAAAGGTAAAAAAAGAAATCCCAATCGGAAGCTCTATTTCCCAAACCTTTAACTGTGTACCAAAAATCTGATTCCATGTATCGATAAAAAAAGCGGTATATTTAAAAAATGCTAGCAGCCCTAAGTTCACTACAACATTTGCAAAAAGAACCCATTTCTTCTGATGAAGTGCCATCATCACTCTGGCAGATACATAATTAAAAGCGGCACTGAATATCATAAGTAGTACATATCTTGGTTCACCATATGTATAAAAGAGCAGGCTCGCTACAATTAGCAGTGCATTTTTCAATCGGATACCGGGTAAAATGCAATATATTAAAAATACCACAGGGAGAAACACACATATAAATTCTAAAGAACTAAATACCATTTTAGAAATATCCCATCCTTTCAGCCTATTTTATCAAAAATATTTATTATCCGTTGTACTAATAACGTACAATCTTTTGAATCACATGGCGAATGGGGTATCCTTTTCTACCATAAATTCCGCTTCTCCAGCCGGCAAACTGGGCTTCCGGGTCATAGTATCTGCCATTAATACGCACCCAGGCGTGACGTGTCAATCCATCTCTCGCCCTGTCACGGCGGCCGCTAATCCGTGCACATACCACATATGGTTCGTATCCTATTTCCTTTGTAAGCGCCGCAAAGGCACAGGCAAAGCTATAGCAGTTTCCTGTCCTTGTGCTAAGCATATTATAAGCCGTTTTACCAATCCAGCCGCTTTCATTCAAGTTTGGGTATTTAGAAACATACCGAAATCTTTTTTTATTGACCATATAATTCCAGCATGCACGAAGTTTCTGTTCTTTTGTCATGTTACTTTTTGTTATAGAAGCAACAACAGTCATCACTTTTTTCTTTAATTTACAGGCTTCATTATTCTTAGCGGCTCCTGTACTGCTAAAAGTAATTCCTTCATATTTTGTATTTTTTCTGACTTCCCCTGTCTTTTTGGCATTGTATAACTTTCCTGAAGTAATATGCCAACCAGGAACTGGTTTCCCTTTGGGACTGACAAAATATTTTGTTTTCCCTACTGTTACCAGCGAATCTTTTTTAGGCTGCAAAAGCATTCCTTTTGAATTAAAAATATAATAAGTTCCATCAATTTTGTAACTTCCAATCGGAACATTCCAATTAGACTTCAAATAATATTTTTTTCCTTTTTCTGAAATCCATTGTTTTTTCAGCACCACTTTTGTATAATCAGCCGTATCAAATTCATCATAAATTGCTCCTGTTTTTTCCCTTTTCAATAGAAAGTATTTTCCAGAGCATTCCTCTACCAGTTTGTCCATATAAGGATCACAAATATACCACTTTCCATTTATCTTTATCTCTGTCCATGCATGATTTAATGGAAGTTCTGACAGAAAACCATTCGTTCTTCCCACTCCGATACGCACCTCGTAATTCGTAACCTTTTTTGCCAGCAGAGCATATCCGGCGGCAAAATGAAAGCTGCTTCCCTCTTTTGCCGTATATAGCCCACTGGCATACTCCTGTTCCCAGCCCGCATATATCATAAACTCCTGCATGTCATAAGCCGTATATGTCTGCTCCACATATGAAAAAAGCTTTTCCAGTTTTTCTTTTGCCGTATCTTCTGATGCTATCTGGCTGACTGCGATTGCATTCATCTGTTCTGCCAGTTTTCTGCTAAAAGAAGCGGCCTCTGCCACCGTAGCAGAAGCTGCTAATAACAGAAAAAATACGGATAACGCCAGTGCAAGTTTTTTTAATACATAGTCTCGCCTCATTCTGTCTGTTCCTCCCAAATAATATATAAAATCTGTCTCAAATATTACCCTCTTGCACCAGTATCATATATACCGCCTCATTTTCAAACACGCTCTAGTTTACACTAAAATATTTTGTATTTTTAAAGTTGTTATAGACCTTTTTTAAAGCATTCCGTTTTTTCAAATAGTATTTTCCAGATGATTTTGCCGCATACTTATCCATATTTGTATCGCAGATGTACCATGTTGAACCAATTTTTACTTCTGTCCATGCGTGATCCTGCAGCTTTCCATTAAATCCATTTGTCTTTCCCACTCCTATGCGTACCTGATACCCTGTTGCTTTTTTTGCCAGAAATGCATATGCTGCAGCATAATGATAGCAACTTCCTTTTTTCTCTTTAAACATCTCCAGAGCAAAATCTTTTTCCCAACCCTTATAGGTCTTGAACCCCATAGCACGCCCATAGTCATAATTTTTCTCGACATAGGTAAAAAGCTTTTTTAATTTCTTTTTATTGCTGACTCCTTTTTTGACATTTTTCTTTATGATTTCCTCTGCCTTACTTCCAGCAGTTGCAGCCGCCTCCGTTTTCACAGCAAAAGCGCCTGTAAACAGGCAAAAAAGCAATACAAAAAGCACCATCTTCTTTATTTTCTGCTTTTGAAACATCTTATATCATCCTCCCTTTTTTATTTCTATTCTACATCCATATAAATCTCTGCTCCCTTTTTTGGTTTATAAGTATAAACTTTAAAAGTCGCATATGTCCATACACCATCTTTCCCATCACCATAGCAGCTACTATAATATTTTGTTTTTGATGGTTTCCCAATCAGTTTCTTTAAATCAGCAATTGGCTTTTCATATTTTGCCGCCGCTTTCAGTTTTTTTGTTTTTGTCTTATCCTGTTTTCCTGAATTCTTAAAAGCATAAAAAATCCCCTTAACCACTATAATTCCTGTTGCCATTTCTCCATTGCCATAAAAATAGTAGGTTTTGCTGTCTGCCCATCCACTTGCGGCAGTTCCATTCGTATTCACACGAAATTTCTTATATTCTCCCGTATCTGTTTCTACCTTGACAATCTTTTTGGAAGACGGTTGGAATAACTGCCCATTACTATCAAATATATAATATTTCCCAGATATTTTATAGCTCAATGTAGCTGCATTCCCATTCTTTTTAAAATAATACTTTTTGCCATCGACTGTTTTCCAACTGCTTTTTACAAGCTTTCCGGCCTCATAATAGCGGTAATAGCCTTCCTCTTCCACAAGACCTTCTTTTTCCTCTTCTTCTGTGCCTTTCAGGACTTTAGCAGAAATACTCTTTTTCTCATAAGCCGCAGAAGCAGCCATTGGAACTTCTGCCACTAAAACAGAAGCACACAATGCAAAACACAATACTTTTTTCAACATAAAAATCTCCTTTCAGGTTTTAATCTAAAAAATCATCTATATTAAATTCTTCCATTGTTGACTCTCTTCTTTCGGTATCTGCCAGTTTCGCTAGCTTCGTATTTTGCATAAATTTCTCTGTATTAAACATCACCAAAACATCTGTAATATCTTCATAATCACTTAATATATTACCTGCAGAAACTTTCCCATATCGATAGTCAATCATAATTACCCGGTCATAGTCTTCTGTTAGAAACGGTACAAAACAATTCGCAAAAGAATCTTTAACCAAAAGTAGCGTTTTTTTACGTTTCGCTTCTGTATTTACTTCTATTTTAAAGGTATTTTTCGAAAAAAAGACGTTGTAGCGATTAAAACCTTCTAATGCTTCATCACGAAAGTAGAAAGAATCCGCCTCCTGCTCTCCATCATCCATATTGATATAAACTTCCTTCTCATCTGGAGAATGAAAGAGTTCTACACTGTCTGCCTTTACAGGAACATGCACTCTGTTATAAGTTGTCCCATAAAAATCCTCAAAAGCAATTTCCCTCTGATAATCTTTAAGAGGATAAGCTTTCGCCTGACCTGTTTTTTCTGCCCATTCCTGAAATGCATAGTAAGCGCCAAGCGTTGTCCAGTGATGATCCGTACGGTAATAAATATATTCTTTTTGATGTTTTTGCAAAATTTCCTTTACATCAAGCAGCATATCCGAATAGGAAAGCTTGCTTTTTAGCGCTTCCAGAACTTCTGACTGATCTGTTGCCTTTGCAAAAGCAGGAAGCCGGTTAGAAAGTGCCTCTGCCTTTGATGGTATCATAATACAACTAACATGTTCTTTCCCATAAAACTCTTCTGTATCATTCAAAAAAGAAGATAAAAAAGCGATGTTTTCTTTTATCTGCTCTTTATCAAAATCCTCTTCTGTATTTTTTTCCAAAAGATACCCTTCTTTGCCCAGGTAAACATTATTAATTTCTTTTTTTCCTGAAAAATACTGCATTCCACTGGACAAATTTACCCACTGGTCACGTAGAAAAAACTGGTCACTTAAATAGGTTTCATATTTTTTCTGATAATTCCCTTTTAAAAAATTTTTTACAGAAAATCCTGGCTTTTGAGCCAGTTCCCTGTTTTCCATAACAGAATTTTCTTTATCAGGAAGAAGCATCGTTGCTATCGCACCACCAAAAAGCAATAGGCAGAATACAATCACCATAATCTGCTTTGTCCTTTTCATAATCTTGCTCCTCCCATCAAAATCGAAAATAAAGAAATGGATTGTATGACGAATTGACAAGCATTGCCACACATGCAATAAACATTACCACTATAAAGAAAATGCCTGCAACATCCCTTCTAACTGTTTCTTCCGGGAAAAAATGTTTTTCTGCTATCCGCTTTAAAACAGATAGTGAACCGATGATTGCCGCAAGAAGCAGTAGTACATTGGAGGATAAAAGGTACATTGTCTGTTGATCCACAACTCCTGCCCCTCCGCAAAAAAACATTGTTTTAAAATATCCGGCACTGTCTGCCATATCCTGCCAGGAAAATAATGCCCAGCCAAACATAACAAACAGCATCGTATATGCATGTTGTAAAGCAGATGGTATTTTCTTTAATACTGGTTCCCACAACATTTTTTCTATAATAAGAAGCACACCATAATAAATGCCCCACAGAACAAAGTTCATATAGGCTCCATGCCACAGCCCTGTCAGCAGCCAGACAATTGACAGATTGATAATCTGCCTTCCCCTGCCTTTCCGATTTCCACCCAAAGGAATATAGACATATTCCCGAAACCATGTTCCCAGGGAAATATGCCAACGTCTCCAAAATTCTGTAATACTTTTTGATTCATAAGGGTAATTGAAATTTTCTGGAAAGGAAAAGCCAAACATTGCACCCAGGCCAATTGCCATATCCGAATATCCTGAAAAATCAAAATAAATCTGTAATGTAAAAGCAAGAATCCCTAACCATGCCGTAGCTGTTGTCAAATTATTTATACCCATAGCAGAGATCTCTTTCCAAAGAACTCCCACCTGATTGGCAATCAACACCTTTTTTCCTAATCCTGCCATAAAACGAATCATTCCCTGGCAAAATAGGGAATCATTCTCTTTTCGGGAATCCAATTGTTCCGCCACATCTTTAAAACGGATAATCGGTCCTGCAATTAACTGGGGAAACAGCGAAACATACGCTCCAAAAGTAATCAAATTCTTTTGGACTTTTGCGTCTCCTCTGTAAACATCTATTGTATAAGACATTGTCTGAAAAGTATAAAAAGAAATACCTATTGGCAGCGCCAGATTCAGCTCTGGCACTGCAAGTCCCGTCAGACGGTGAAAAATTTGCAGAAAGAAATCTCCATATTTAAAGAAACCAAGCAATGCCAGATTTACAGCGGCAGATGTCAGGACGGCAGCTTTTGCCCCGTTTTCCTGCCCTGTTTCCCTACAGTGCCCCACAATTTGTCCCATACAGTAATCTACTATCGTAGAAAATAGAATCAGAACAATATAAACAGGTTCTCCCCAAGCATAAAAAAACAGACTGGAAAGAAACAGTACCAGATTGCGGCAGCATTTTGGTAAAATGTAATAAGCAAGAAGAACAGCCGGTAAAAAGCGAAATAAAAATAGCAAACTGCTAAATACCATGTTTCTGACTCCTTTTACAGTTTTTTCTTAATTGCCGTCTGTCCTTTCATATTATCTGCTTTTTTCTCAGACATAGCAATATACCAGACATATTTTCCCTTTTTGCCGCAAATGGCATTTTTGAATACCTGTCTCTCCGTTGTTGTATAATCACTTAAATAATCGCTATTGCAGTTATTTTTTTTGTATTTCTTTATAGCATTTAAAAGACTTTTGGCATCAGCCTTTTTCTTTGTTTCCATCACACAAAGACTGTATACTTCCTTTGCATCACATACATACTGGATATTTATCACTTTTTCTCTCGCAGAAGCAGAAAGAGCGCCAAAATCAAGAGCACTTTGCGACTTATATTTTAATTTATTGCCGTTACCTGTAGCCTTCAGTGCATCGGCACAAAGAGTTTTACTGTTTACCGTTCCCTTCGCCTGCACAGAAACTTTTGAAATCGCACCTAATGTCAATACCATTGCCAATACTAATAGCATACTGATTATTTTTTCCCACTGCTTTTTCATCGTTGTACTCCTTCTATTTATCTAATGATTTGTCAAATTTTCCTACTATTTCTCCAAACTTTGTGTATGCCGCCGGTTTCCAGTGATAACCATCGCCTGAAGCATATTCCGCTTTCAGATATCCCCCGGAATCTTTCAGGAAATCAGTATAATCCCAATATCTCACTCCTAACTTCTTTGCCAGCACCTTTAACTGTCTGTTAAATACCGGAATTTGCTTCATTCCCGGATGCCTGGTACGTTCCGCCCTTGTCACAGGTGACACGGCGCACAGAACAATATCTGTATTTGGACTTGCCTGCTGAATACTTTTAACCATATCTTTATAATCTGCAATCATCTGACTTGCCGCACGGTAATGCACTTCATTCATACCAAGCATCATATATAAACGATATGGCTTCTGAGCAATCACTTTCTGCAGTCCGGTCATCCCATCAAAAATCCGCTTGGTATGGAACGTAATCGTATTTAATCCCCGATATGCAACCGTCCCTTTCTTTGCAGAAGAATGCATTGCCGGAAATGCCTGACCATAACCGACTCCCTCACAAATAGAATCCCCCGCAAACAGGATTTTCCGCTGATATGTCTTCATTGTCATGCTGGCAGTTTTTGAGGGGGCACTGTCAGAAGCAGACACTTTCTTTCTCTCACACGCCTGCACATAAAAGTAATACTTCTTTTTATTCTTGAGTTTTGTTACAAGAAGCTGTTGATTTTTTGTAACACCTGCAAGTTTATATTTCCCTGTTTTTTTCTGGGAGTAATATACATGGTAGTATTTTACTTTCTTGCTTTTACTTTTATTCCATGTCACCTTTACTGCTTTGGTTGAATACCTTACTAACTTTACACCAGTCACCTTTTTTAATTTGGACACCTGAGGTTTCGGCGTTATGGACGGGCCTGGCGTCTCGCCTGGTTCTATTGTCGGAACCGATGATTCTACCGGAATTGGAAGTGGTGTAACTGCCACATCCTCCATTATCTGCTCTGCTTTTGCTTCTGTTCCCAACAGTTTTCCAAAACCTACTGCCATAATCAGAACGAACAGTAACATTACAATGGAAAACCTTATATTCTTTTGCTTCTTTCCCCTATGCATCTTTCTTTTTCCTCTTTCCGCCTATACTTTGTATTCACCGTACAACTACTTACTATGTTAAGTATAGTCACTTCCTTAGTGATTGTCAATATCTTACAATTTTCCTTTTTTTTCATCATACTTCTTGTTACTATTCACGGTCAATGTCATTTAGTTAAGTTTATTATTTTGTTGCTCATATATATTAGGAGTGATG
>CANSYK010000016.1 GCA_947651225.1 uncultured bacterium
ATGCGCACGGATACACATAGGAAGTTATGCTGCTTTGCAGCGTGTATCCGGCGCCGTAAACGAAGCAAAACGCAAGCGTTTTTTTCGTTTACTATAAATAATCAGAAAATTGTTCCAACAGGAGGATGATAGATTATGGGAATGACAATGACACAAAAAATTTTGGCGGCACATGCAGGGCTGCCTTCTGTGGAAGCCGGACAGTTAATTGAAGCAAATCTGGATTTGGTCTTAGCAAATGACATTACTGGTCCGGTAGCAATCCATGAAGTAGAAAAATTAAAGAAAAAGACAGTGTTTGACAAGGATAAGGTCGTGCTGGTGCCGGATCATTTTGCACCAAATAAGGATATTAAATCGGCAGAGCATTGCAAATGTGTCCGTGAATATGCAAAAGAACATGATATTACGAACTATTTTGAAGTTGGAAAGATGGGGATTGAGCATGCCCTGCTTCCGGAACAGGGATTGATTGTATCCGGGGAAGTATGTATTGGAGCTGATTCGCACACTTGTACATATGGTGCGTTAGGAGCTTTTTCTACTGGTGTGGGAAGTACCGATATGGGCTGTGGCATGATTACCGGACAGGCATGGTTTAAGGTGCCGTCTGCCATTAAGTTTACGCTGACTGGAAAACCATCTAAATGGGTTAGCGGAAAAGATGTTATTTTGCATATTATCGGTATGATTGGCGTTGATGGTGCTCTTTACCAGTCGATGGAGTTTACAGGGGACGGCATTAAGAACCTTTCTATGGATGACCGTTTTACAATTGCCAATATGGCGATTGAGGCAGGAGCGAAAAATGGTATTTTCCCAGTAGATGAAAAGACAATTGCTTATATGGAAGAACATTCTTCGAAAAAATATACAGCTTATGAGGCAGATGAAGATGCCGTTTACGAAAAGGAATATACTATTGACCTTGCAGACATTGAGCCAGTGGTTGCTTTTCCACATCTTCCAGAAAATACAAAAAAAGTTTCAGACGCTGGTGATATTTGTATTGACCAGGTTGTAATCGGTTCCTGCACAAACGGCAGAATCGAAGATCTTCGTATTGCTGCAGAGGTGTTAAAGGACCGCAAAGTGGCTGATGGAATCCGTACCATTGTGATTCCGGCAACACAGGACATCTATATGCAGGCAATTGAAGAAGGGCTGGTACAGACTTTCATTAAAGCTGGTGCGATTGTCAGTACACCGACCTGCGGTCCATGCCTTGGCGGGTATATGGGAATTCTGGCAGCGGGAGAGCGGGCAGTTTCTACAACAAACCGTAACTTTGTAGGCCGTATGGGGCATGTGGATTCTGAAATCTATCTGGCAAGCCCTGCAGTAGCAGCAGCAAGTGCAGTGACCGGAAAAATCTCACAGCCATCTGACATAGGAATATAAGGCTTAAAGTCCCTTTGGTGCATGAAAAGCTTATGTGTGGAGGGAATGATAAAACCTGAAAATAACCAATGCAATATATGTAAATGGAGGGAAATTATGAAAGCGTGTGGTACAGTCCATAAATATGGAGATAATATAGATACAGATGTTATTATTCCAGCAAGATATCTGAATTCTTCTGATCCAGAAGAGCTGGCAAAAAAATGTATGGAAGATATTGACCCGGATTTTGTAAACCGTGTCAAAAAGGGTGACATTATGGTTGCCAATAAAAACTTTGGATGCGGGTCTTCCAGGGAGCATGCGCCAATTGCGATTAAAGCGGCGGGAGTTGGCTGCGTGGTTGCAGAGACCTTTGCCCGGATTTTTTATCGGAATGCGATTAATATCGGGCTTCCGATTATTGAATGTGCAGAGGCGGCAAAGGAAATTGAAGCTGGAGATACTGTAGAGATTGATTTTGACAGTGGTATGATTTATGACAAAACAAAGGGGACGGAGTATAAAGGACAGGCGTTTCCAGAATTTATGCAAAAAATCATTAAAGCAGAGGGTTTAATCAACTATATTAATGAAAAATAAACAGATTAGGACTAGAGAATTCTTAAGAATTGAGGATTTATAAAATGGGAATGGTTTTTGGAGTAATCGTAGCGGGTGGAGTGGGAAACCGTATGGGGAATCTGGAGCGGCCAAAACAATATCTGATGTTAGGGGACAAACCAGTAATCGTCCATACCGTTCAGAGATTTTTAAGAAATGATGCGTTTGAGCATCTGATTGTTCCATGCCCGAAAGTGTGGATTGAACATACAAACAGTCTGATCAAAAAATATTTTCCAGAGAAAAAAGAACATATTACCGTGTTAGAAGGCGGAGATACCAGAAATGAGACGATTATGAATGCCATTGCCTTTATTGAACAGAGCTATGGGCTTGACGAGGAAACATTAATTGTAACGCATGATTCTGTCAGGCCGTTTCTGACAGACCGGATTATACAGGAAAATATAGACTATGGGAAAAAATATGGCGCTGCAGACACTGTAATTCCTGCTACGGATACGATTGTTACCAGCGAAGATGGTGCCATAATCTCTGATATCCCAGACCGTAAAAAGATGTATCAGGGGCAGACACCACAGACTTTCCGGGCAAAAAAACTGAGGGAATTGTATTCCTCCCTGACCAAGGAGGAAAAGGAAATTCTGACGGATGCGTCCAAGATTTACGTAATCAAGGGAGAAAAAGTATATCTGGTCAATGGGGAAGTTTCCAATATAAAAATCACATATCCATATGATCTTCGGGTTGCGGAAACGTTGGTAAAAAATATGGCAGATAACCTATAAGGAGGAAAAGGCATCAAGTAGTATTCAGGATGCCTTTTCTATTTTCGTTCATTGCATAATCCACAGAATTTTCACAAATTTCAGGAGGTATTGTTGCTTTTTTGCCATAATTTTTTTTTAATCTATAACAAGAGTGGGTTAAATAATTAAAAAAATAATAAGGGGAGTATATTTTTATGAGGTCACAGGGGAATGCAAGAAAGACTTTTTGGATATGGGCAGTTATTTTTTCATTAGTTATGGGACAACTCGTTTCCGTTCCCAGGGTTTTTGCAATAGATGAAAAAGATCAGGTAATTATAGATGAGAAGAAAGAAGATAATCAGGACGAATCAGATGATGGCAGTCAGAAAGATTCGGGAACGGAAGATAATTCTTCAGGTGAAGTTTCTTTAGATACAGCAAATTTAAGGTTTATTTTTACATCAGATTTACATGGTCAGATTACAACAGAAGATTATGAGAAAGGTACTGTTTTTACGACAGGAGGACTTTGCAGGACGGTTTCTCTGATTAAAGAGGCAAAGAGTGAGGTGCCAGAAAATAATACCCTTTTGTTTGATTTGGGGGATAATATGTATGACTACACCACGGACTATATTTATAACTATGATGATACGGTGTTACAGCCAATCTATAAGGCTCTTTCCATGGTTGGGTATGATGCTATTACATTAGGGAACCATGACTTTGAATATACGTTATCCTATATCCAGAGACAGCTTAAAGATTCTGGTTTGGAAAGCAAGGTGGTTCTTTCCAATGTAAAGGATGTGAATACCGGAAAAAGCATATGGGCAGAAAATAAGATTTTTGAAAAAGAGCTTATGACATCTTCTGGCAGAACTATGAAAGTCAAAGTCGGAGTGATTGGGGAGACAATTCCTGAACTTTCAGATAAAAGAGAAAATTACAAAGGAGTTCTGCAGCCAGAAAGCATCATAAAAAATGTGGAAAAAGAAGTTTCTGATTTAAAGGAAAAGGGTGCGGATGTTATTGTTGTAATTGCACATTCCGGGGTAGGTGCAGAAGTTGTGAACGATTCATCACATAATGTAGGATATGCCCTGACAAAAATAGAAGGGGTAGATGCTGTTTTATGTGGACATAAACATGCAAATTTTCCGGTTGCGAGTGGGACAAAATATGATTTCTATCCTGGAGTTGACCTTACGACTGGTTTAGTTAATGGGAAAAGCCTGATTCAGGTAAAAAGCCGTGGAGGAAGTGTTGGGATTGCTGATTTGCAGCTTTCTGATACCGATAATAAAATTTCTATTGTAGGAAGAAATACGGCGATTCGGAATGTAAATGCAAATACAGAGGTAGATCAGGCGATTAGTGATTGTATGGGAGAATGGACCAAAATCTTTTTGTCAGACTGCAGTGAGATTTTATCAGAAATAGGAAATCAGACAGAGCTTCAAAATTATTTTGGTACGCAGGAAGATACTGATTTGATGCAGTTGATGAATAACATTAAGATTGGTTATGGATTAGAATATATCTATAATACTGCTACAGAATATAAAGGTTATCCTGTCGTAGGTGTTTCACCCTATTTGAAATATGGATCTGGTGACAGCGTGGATTATGTTGACATTACAGGCGATTTTAAACGCTCTAATATTTATGATATGGTAGTCCACAGAACGAGACTTTATGTATATGAAATGACAGGCGCTCAGATTCGTGAATGGTTGGAGTGGTCTGCGGGCTGTTATGCAACGCAGGGAGAAAATCTGCTTTCAAAAGAAGATTTTCCTTCTTTTTCAGGAGAGAAGCCTTTGCAGTATGCTTTACAGGAAAAATATTTAACAGAGTGGAAAAACTTTTTTGTCTTTGATGGGATAGAGTATGAAATTAATCCGTCTGTTGCCCCACGCTACAGTGAAGCTGGTAAGAAAATAAATGATACAAGCCGTATCACTTCACTGACACGGAATGGAGTGCCAGTTGCTGATACCGATACCTTTGTGGTGGTTTCCCATGAAGTGCCAGATAACACGCTTTTTAATACAATGAATCCAAAGAAGATTACCTATACTACTTCGGACCAGTACAGGGGATTTATTGAATCATTTATCAACAAGATGGCAATGACTGGAAATTTAAAACCATTAAAGGATAACAATTGGAGTGTATCTTATTCTGATCAGTATAACTATGTATTAAAAAGCGCAAAAGCCGGGCAGGCGATTGCTGACAAAAGAGAGTGGCTGACAAGCAGTACCGGAGATGAAATTGGTGATGATGGATACTGGTATTATCTTTTGGAAACGGATCAGGTGTCAAAAGAAGATAAATCTGGTCCAGGTATTAATGCTGCTATTGTAAATGGGAATGCCATGACCAGTAAAGGTACGATTGTGGTGCAGGCAGGGGACTTTGCAGGAGTGCGTTCTGTTAAGTATAAACAGGGAAAATATAATATAAATGATGCAGTCTGGAGTGATGCGAAACAGATTAGTAATGGAAAATTTACCTATAGTAAAAACGCAATCTATTCGATCTTAGCAGAGGATAAGAATGGAAACCGCAGCATTGCTTATATAAAGACTTCCAATATTGACTCAAATGTATTAGCAGCGCCAGTTGTAAACACATATTCCAACAGGAAAAATTATATTGAGGGAACAGCAAAAGCGGGCAGTAAAATCTATTTTCAGGTTGAAAATGGAAAAAATTATTCTTCTACAGTAACTTCAAAAGGAACATTTAAGTATGCACTGCCGCCTCAGAAAGCAGGAACGAAGATTTTTGTATATGTTGTTGACAGCAAGGGGAAAACCAGTTCCAGAACGACTGTTACCGTAAAAAGGACAGGTCCGAACAAGCCGACATTAAATAACAATATAAAAACAAATTCTAAAGTGGTATCAGGTAAAACAAATGATGTATATGCATATCCACTTGTTTTAGTGGATGATAAGACATTATATGTACCAGATTCCAATACGGAGGAGTTGTATAAAAAGTCTTCTTTTTACAATAAATCCTATAAAGTAGTAGTGACAAACATGAAAATGGAAGCTTCTGGCGCCTTTCAGTTTACTTTGCCAGATTATTTGAAATCCAGCTCGAAAGTGAAGTTAAGGACAATTGATGCCCTGTCGCGCTACAGCCTTCCGCATAAAGTGGGAGTTACCCTGGCTGCACCGAGAAAGCCAAGCATTTCACAGGTCAGTAATCTTTCCAAATCAGTGAAGGTCTATACGGCGGAAGCAGAATGTACCAGCGCAACAGTTCAGGTTGACAGTAAAAAATATGCGAGCAGCAAAGCGAAATACGATAAAAAGACAGGATATTGTTATACTGTTACAATCCCAAGAAGTGATTCGACAAGTACCCTTAAAATCTGGCTGACGAATAAAGTAGGAAAAAGCACAACAATAGTGCTTCATCCGACAGAAAAGGCTCCTAATAAGCCAAAGCTGGATAAAGTAAAAAAGTCTGCCAAAAAGGTCACAGGAAAAGTGCATCTGGTAGGCAGTAAAGATGGGAAGAATACAGTAAAAAATACAAAAACAAAAGTATATGTATATGTGAATGGCAAAAAGTATACAGCAAAGATCAGTAGTGATGGGACTTTTTCGGTGAAGTTCAAAAAACGAAAGTTAAAATCAAAAGATAAGGTAGTATGTTACGCAAAAAACTGTAATGGAACAAGTTTGAAGCGGACGGTTTATGTAAAATAGCGGGGAGGATAAAGGATAACAGGGGATAAAGAGGGGATCAAAATATAAGGAGGAAATGATGAAAACACTTTATATTCACATTGGTACACCCAAAACGGGTAGTTCTGCGATTCAGGCTTTTTTATCCCAGAACCGGGAGGTATTAACCCAAAAAGGATTTTGTTACCCCAAATTCCCATTTCATTATGATTATGTTTCAAAAAATCGAAATGGATACTTTTTGCGTGCGAAAAAGTTGGAAAACAGACAGTCTGATTTTGAGGAAGGCATAGAGATGCTCAGAAAGGCTTTTGAAGAATATTCCAATGTTATCTTATCGGAGGAAGGCATCTGGTATGAAAACTTTAAATGGCATCAACAGCTTTTTGATGTAATGCAGGAAAAAGGCTATCAGGTTAAGATTATAGTATATTTAAGGAGGCAGGATGATTATGTAGTTTCCAGATGGAATCAGTTTGTAAAATCATATTCTTATAAGTATAAGCATCGTGACACAGACGATGGTATATGGGAAAATTTTTTGAAAAGGGAATTAAAGGATTCCAGGCTAAACTATTTTACAACATTGAAAAAGCTGGAAGATATTTATGGGGAGGGAAATATTCTGGTAAGACGCTATGACAGGAATTATTTTACAAAAGGATCTGTCATTTCTGATTTTTTACAGACAGTCGGGTTGGAGCGGACGGATGAGTATACCGAGGCGCAGCTTGTAGTCAATCCCAGTCTGTCGCCAAATACAGCCGAGATTCAACGTGTATTAAATACCGTGGTGGCTGAAAGGGATGAAGAAAATGTCAATGATGCAAGTGATATAAAGTTTTTACGTGATCGTTTGTTATCTTATTCTGTATTGTCGAAAGAAAGCTATCCTTGCAATATGTTTTCAGAGGATGAGGCAAAAGAATTTATGGAACATTACCATAAGGAAAATTGCAGGGTAGCAAAGAAATATTTTGGAGAAGAGGAGTTGTTCTCCCTGGAAATAAAAGCAGTCCCTAAATGGGAAAAAGATAATCCTAATATGCAGGATGATATCATACGTTTTATGGGGCTCACTTTTATGTATTTTTTAGAAGAGAACAGGGAAATTCGTAAAGAGTTACATACATTAAAACTTTTTCGAAAAAAGATACGTCATCCGATTCGTACGATAGAAGAAAAAATGTCAAATAGATAATACAGTGTGGGATGTGCCTAAAATGATTAGGCAAAAGGAGAAAGGTAAGGAGGAAGTAATGAAAACACTTTATATTCACATTGGTACGCCAAAGACAGGCAGTTCCGCAATTCAGGCTTTTTTACGTCAGAACCAGCATGTGTTAGAAGAGAAAGGGGTTTACTATCCGAGATTCCCTTTTCGTTATGATTATGTGTTAAGGAATCGAAATGGATATTTCCTGCGGGGCGAGAGGCTTGGGAGCAGGCATCCTGATTTTGTGGAAGGTATGCGTCTGATTGGGGAAGCTTTTGAAAAATATCCCAATATTATTTTATCAGAGGAAGGAATCTGGTATGAAACCCGAAAATGGCATAATCAGCTTTCTGATATTATGCGAAAAAAAAGATATGATGTTAAAATTATAGTATATATAAGAAGGCAGGATGAATATGTGCTCTCCAGATGGAATCAGTTTATAAAGTCCTATTTTTATAAATACAGGGATCGTAAGACAGATGATGCGATATGGGAAAATTATTTGCAAAGAGCCTTGAAAGATTCCAAATTAAATTATTTTACAACATTAAAAAGGTTGGAAGAAATTTATGGAGAGGGGAATGTTTTAGTAAGGCGTTATGATCGAAGTTATTTTTCGGGAGGTAAATCTATCTGTGCTGATTTTTTACAGACAATTGGACTGGAACAGACGGATGAGTATACAGACGCAGAAGTTGCGGTAAATCCCAGCCTGTCGCCAAATACAGCAGAAATACAGCGGATATTGAATACGGTAGTGATTAACCAGGCCGAAGAAAATGTTGATGATGTATTACTTTTGCGTGATCTTTTGTTATCTTATTCTGGGTTATCCAGAGAAAACTATCCATGCAGCATGTTTTCTGAGGAAGAAGCAGAAGAATTTATGAAACATTACCACAAAGGAAACTGCAAGGTAGCAAAAAAATATTTTGGAGAAGAGGAGCTGTTTCCTTTGAGAGGCAAAGCTGCCCCAAAATGGGAGAAGGGCAATCCCAATATGCAGGATGATATCATACGTTTTATGGGGCTTGCCTGTATGTACTTTTTGGAAGAGAACCGAAAAATCCGCAAAGAATTACAGGAATTAAAACTTTTTCGGAAAAAGGTGCGTCATCCGATTCATACTTTGGGAGAAAAATTATCAAATAAATCAGTACCCCCGCAGCGGGCGGATGGGTCACTGGATTAGTATATAGAAAATGCTTAAGAACGTCTGGATTTTGACTTTTCAGACGTTCTATGTTATTCTGTAAAAGTGTATGCTTAGTCGATAAATATTGGAGGTACAATAGATGGCTGAAAATAGAAAAAGTACAGTTTGTAAGATAGATAAAGAAGAATTTGAGAAGAAATGCAAAAGGTTATATTGCTGGTTTGTGTATCATTTTTGTCCGGTGAAGAAGAATAAAATTATATTTTCCCAATTTGGAGGAAAGGGGTATGGCTGTAATCCACGGGCAATTTGTGATGAATTTTTAAAAAGAAACGAGGGATATGACTTAGTCTGGATTCTTGGAAAAAATGCAGATGCAAAGAAGGCGGGAATACCAGAAGGGGTGCGTACCATTTCAGGAGATCGGGTATTGTATGAGTTGCTCACTGCAAAAGTATGGGTTAATAATATCCATTTTAATGTTCTGCTGGATAAAGGAGTAAGAAAGAGAAAAAAATCGATATATCTGAATACTTTTCATGGTGGAATTACGTTGAAAAATGAAGGAAAGGATAAGCACAGCTATAAGGAAACAACGGAGCTTAGCCTAAAAGAGCAGATGTACCGCAAAGATGCAGAGATGGTGGATTATGTGACATGTGGCTGCGATATGGAGAAACATGTATTGGACGAGTTTTTTTATGGCCATGGGGAGATTGTAAAGCTGGGAGATGCCAGAACGGATGTTCTTGTAAATGGTTCTTTCGAGATTGAAGAAAAAGTACGAAAGTTTTACAAGATTCCGGAAGGAACTAAGATTGCAATCTATGCACCGACTTTTCGTGCGGACATGAAGCTGCACTGGTATGATTTGAATTATGAAGAGATTCTGGATACTTTGGAGGAAGAGTATCAGTGCCCATGGGTAATGCTGATTCGCCTTCATCCACGTCTTGCAGGGAAAACAAAAAATATTATGCCAGATTCTAAGAGATTTATAAATGCCGCTCAATATACGGATATGCAGGAGCTTTTGGTGGCGTCTGATTTCATGATTTCTGATTATTCTTCTGTAATTACGGATTTTATGTTGACGAAAAGACCTGCTTTGATGTATGTACCGGATCTGGAGCGCTATTTACAATCCCGTGGTATGTATTTTGAGATGGAAGACCTGCCATTTCCTTATGCACAGACAAAGGAGGAACTGATTGAGAACATGAAAAATTTTGATTCTGAGCAGTATGCACAGAAGGTGGATCAGTTTATTGAAAAGATTGGATATGTTGCTGATGGCAGGGCATCAGAAAAAATTGTAGATTTTCTGAAAGAAAAGATTGGATAGTAATAAGATTTAAATTACTGTTTTAGCTGCAAAAGGCACAATATGGAGGATTATAATGAAAAAAGTAATTACGTATGGAACCTTTGATTTGCTGCATTATGGACATGTAAATCTGCTCCGCAGGGCAAAGGAACAGGGAGATTATCTGATTGTTGCATTATCTACGGATGAGTTTAACTGGAAGGAAAAGCAGAAGGTATGTTATTTTGAGTATGAGAAAAGAAAACAGCTTTTAGAGGCAATCCGTTATGTGGATTTGGTTATCCCGGAAGAGTCCTGGGATCAGAAAGTTAATGATGTACAGGAATTTAAGGTAGATACTTTTGTAATTGGCGATGACTGGGAAGGCAAGTTTGACTTTTTAAAGGAGTACTGCGAGGTCGTATATCTGGCAAGAACTCCTGAAATTTCTACAACGCAGATCAAGGAAACACTAAAGAAAAAATCATAGGCAGGATGAATAAATGAGGGCAATTAGTGGAATAAAAAAGAAGATAGGAAAATGGCTAAAGCCCAATAAAAAGGTAACGACTATTATATATGCAGGAAACGGGGCAGATAAAGTTCATACGGAGAAAGTACAGAAAGAGGAATTTCAGATTCAGGAACCAGGTGCAGGAATCTGGCGTTTTGTTGTACAACAGAAAATTTCAGGAAAAATAGAAGAAATGGAATTGGAAGATATTTTCTCATATGGCAAGGGGGAATTTTTGGGCTATTATGCAAGAAAAAAGCAGGGGAAGCGCTGGAAGTGGTATACGGAAAATGGACAATGGTATAGCAGCACAAATTTGGTAAAAGCGGATGCACCCAAAAAGAAAATGTTTCAAAAGGGAGAAAGAATTGGGAAAGCTTTTAAGACAGGCGAGAAAGTGTATTTGATTGCGCAGTGGAAGAATCCTGAAAATGGAGAGGTAATGCAGACAGGCTATCCGATTTTTTCCCATAAGCTTATGGCGCATGCGCTGGGAGCGCATAAGGGAAAGTGTTATACGAATACGCTGGAAGCTTTTGAACATTCCTATGAAGAGGGATACCGCTATTTTGAAGTAGATGTGGCTCTTACGGCAGAGGATGAACTGGTGCTTAGCCATGGCTGGAGTGAAAAGGAATGTAAAGTGACAGGAATGAAGTATAAACCGGAATTTGAACACATGACCAGAGAACAGTTTAAAAAGCAGACTATATCAGGAATGCATGTAATGGATTTGTCTGATTTGAAAGGGATTATGAATCAATATCCTGACACGTATTTTGAGATTGATTTTCACAGAACCGATGCGGCAAAAAAAGTAAAAGTCCTTTTGGAAGAATTTGCAGGTCAGGAAGCTCTTTTGGACAGGCTTTTAATACAGGCAGAAAATCGTAAGATTTTTGCGGAGATTGATGGAGTTTATCATTTCCTGAATGTTCAGCTTATCCTGGGAAAAGAATGGTTAGAAAAGCTGGAAGAGGGAATTGCTTTTGCCTTTGAACATGGGATTGAAACAATCGCAATGCGTCATGCATATTTTGAGGAGAGTGCAGTTCGCATTCTGAAAGAGGCGGGATTGAATGTAATGGCATATACGTTAAAAGACGATGTGTCACGGGCAAAGGAGCTGCTTACTATGGGAGTCAATACAATCTGCACAGATTTTGTAAGACCAAAAGATATTTTAGAAAGTGGTTTGGATAATTGATTTTTAATATATTGTATGTTATACTCAAAAAGTTAGGCTAAAGAACTGTTTTACAGCCCATCAGAAAAAGTCTGATTGGTATGCAAAAGAGAATTATAAAAAAGGATTTGGGATTTTAGAATGAAGAAAAAGAAAGAAAATCTCAGAAGAATAACAATACTGTTAGTCGAAATTGTAAACCGGAATCTGGGGGATAATGTAATTGCTGACAATGCGGAATATATTTTGACGAAAGTATTGCCAAAGTATATTAAGCAAGATTATATTGTTTATCACTACAATATTTACAAAGAGGATTATGCACTTCTTCAGCGGGCTGACTTGATTGTTTTTGCTGGTGGGGGATTGATAAAATATAAGCAGGAGTTTTTTTATCATTATATTTCTGAAATTTTGCAGGTAGCAGAGAAGCAGCAGATACCTGTATATTTTAATTGTGTAGGAGTTGAGGGATATGAAGAAGAGGATGAACGATGCCAGCGGTTAAAAAATAGTCTGAATTATTCTTGCGTGAAGGGGATTTCGGTTCGAGATGATGTAGTGACTTTAAAAAAATGTTATATCCAAAGAAAGGATATACGGGTTACGAAAGTGATCGATCCGGCTGTTTTGACTTCGGAGGCATATGGTATTGTAAAAGAGGAACACTCTAAGGTGATTGGTCTTGGAATTATAAGAGATCAGGTCTTTGCCGACAATGGCATAGAGTGGGTTGATAAAGAAATGGAATTAAAGCTTTGGTGTGAGCTGATTTCGGAAATTGAAAAGGCAGGATATGAATGGCAGTTATTTACGAATGGCCGTATTCAGGACCATACGTTTGCGTTGGAAGTCTTAAAGGCTTCCGGGCGGGCAAACGAAGCAAAGCGGTATTTTGCGAAGCGTCCAATACTTGCAAAAGATCTGGTGAAAATTATTTCAGGATATACAGGTATTATAGCCGGAAGGCTGCATTCTAATATTATTGCTTATGCGCTGAAAGTACCTGGAATTGGCCTGGTCTGGAATGACAAACTTTTGTTTTGGGGAAAGAGGATTGGGTATCCAGAACGATTTATACGGCCAGAACAGTTTAATGCCACAAGTATGATTGAGGTATTGTTGAAAGGGTTGAAAGAGGGAGTAAAAAAAACACCAGGCGTATGGTTTTGGGAGAAACGCATGCAGTATGAGCTTGCTTATTTTATCAAAACTTATGGAATAAAGGCGGCTATGCTGCCCAAAAAAGAGAAAAAAAATGTAAAATGGAAAGAAAAGCTGCTTGCGTCTGCACTGGGAGGTGCAGAACTTAGATATGTCAACATGAATAACTTAGCGGTAATGAAAGAAAAATATAAAGAGGGCTTTCGGAAGTTTGAAGCAGATATCCGCCTTACATCAGATGGCAGCCTGGTCTGCGTTAATGGCTGGTCGCCCCAGACCTATGAAAGGCTTGGGCTTAATGCGAAAGATTATGAATCAGAGCCTCCAACATATGATGTTTTTATAAAGTGTAAATGTTATGAGGGCGTGTATGAAACGGCCGATTTTGCACAGTTATCTGACTGCATAGAAAATATGAAAGGCGCTACTTTAATCCTGGACATTGGAAAACCTTCTAAAATGGTGCTGGGACAAATGATTTCTGAATTATGCCGCATCTGTGCAGAAAGAGAGCGGTTGGTTAAAAAATTGCTGATACGCGTGCAGTCAAAATATGTATTGGAGCAATTTGTAAAGGCAGACATAAAGTTTTGCCTGGCCTATTATATGCCAACGCAGGAGGTTTGTGAAGAAAAGGGGATTACATCTTCTAAAGTGGTGGCATTGTGTAAGAAATATAAAGTAAAATGGGTTACAATGCCGAAAGAGGCATTAAGAAAAGAGGTAGTGGAAGAATTACATGGTTTTAACATTAAAATATGTGTGTTTTCATTTAATACCCTTACAGGGATAGAAGAGGCTCTGGATATGGGAGTAGATTTGGTGGGGACACATCATATAAGTATAAAGATGTTAAGGGAATTGTAGTTTAAAATATTCATTGGGAACGGGCTTTCTTTTGGAGTTTCCTGTTATGATTAAAAGGTAGAGGTAAATAAAATGAAGAACTGTTTAGAGGAGCAACGAGTCAAAGCAACAATTATTGGAATGGAATGGGAACGTGTTACGGTTCATATGGAGGTACAGTTAGAACTTGTAGATGAGCAGCTTGAAAAGGATTCCCTGATCTATTATGCGGTAAATGGTCTTTATAAGGCAAAGGCAATGTTCAAGGTCGTTTATTTAGATGATAACAGGGTAAAACTGTCAATGAATATTACCAATCCGGGAGATTGTCAATGTCTTAGGATGGGGACGTATTCTATTCTGGTATGTGATAATGGACGTATTTTGGCAAAATGTATGGTAGATCCGGCGATTGTTCCTTTTATGGAAGATTATTCTCGTTCCTTTTTACATAACAACAGAACGAAGGCGTTTGTGGTAAGCTTTTCTGTGGCAAAGGACGAGGATGAACTTCCATTAGTCATGTATTCGATGGATGCTACAAAATCTTCCGTGGATTTGCAGACGAACCGGGAAATTGTAAAGGAAGCGCTTGAAGAACCAATGGTTTTAATCAAAAAGAATATGGGAAGAATCCGCTGGAAATTCCTGTACCACCGATATGTAAAAAAATACCGGAAAGTTAAAAAGACAATTATGTTTATGACAGAGCAGAGTAAAACCCTTGGGGGCAATCTGCAGGCGGTGTATGACCGTATGGTGAAGCGGGGACTGGATAAAGAGTATACTATTCTGGTATCAGCCCGCCCGGCGTCCTATGAGACACAGACCAGAAAGAGTACAAAGCAGTTAATTAGAAAGATGGCACAGTGTAGCATGATTTTTATCGACGACCATGCACCGATTTTTGACTGGCTGGAGTTGAATCCGAGAACAAAGCTGATTCAGTTATGGCATGCGGGCGCAGGTTTTAAATCTTCTGGTTACAGCCGCTGGGGACATCTGGGCTGCCCGGCTCCGGTAAGCTGCCATCGCCAGTATAAATATGGTATTGCTGGTTCCAGAAATATCGGAAAATTTTTCTCAGAAGTGTTTGGAATTAATGATGAACAGATTTTACCAACTGGAATGCCCCGTATGGATGAATATCTGGATAAAGATTACCGTGTGAAAAGGACAGAGGAGTTGTACCAGCAGTATCCACTCTGCAAGGGAAAGAAAGTGATTCTTTTTGCGCCAACGTATCGTGGAAAGAATAGGGCAACCGCTTATTATCCATATGAAAGAATTGATTTTAAGCGGTTATATGATTTTTGCGGTGATGAATATGTTGTCCTGTTTAAGATGCACCCATGGGTAGCTTTTCCAGTGCCGATTGAGGAAAGCATGAAAGACCGTTTTGCAGATGTGAATACATTCCCGAATATTAATGATTTATTTTATATTACCGATTTATTGATTACCGATTATTCTTCCAATATTTTTGAGTATAGTTTGATGCGAAAGCCAATGATGTTTTATGCTTTTGATAAGATTCAGTATTCTTTTTCAAGAGGTTTTCACAGAGATTATGAAGAGGCTGCGCCAGGAAAAGTATGTTATGATTTTGAAGAGTTGATGCAGGCGTTAGAGAAGAAGGATTTTGAGTATGAAAAGGTGGAAGAATATGTAGAAAAGCATTTTGACTATATTGACAGTGGTGCCTCTGACAGGGTAATTGACTGGATTCTGCTTGGAAATGTGCCACAGGATATTAAAGCAGAAATTTCGAAAAATGCAAAAGCAATTAAGCGTATGCGTAAATTGGATTTTTCTGAATTAAAAGAGGGATAATATGGCAGAAACGATGGTATTTGGTGTGATTCTTGCAGGCGGTGACGGGCAGTCTATGGAACAGGCAAAACAGTATCAGATGCTTGGAAATAAACCAGTCTTAGTTCATACCATTGAAAAGTTTTATATTCATAAAAGGCTGGAAAAGATTTTGG
Source organism: uncultured bacterium (assembly GCA_947651225.1). GTDB lineage: Bacteria > Bacillota > Clostridia > Lachnospirales > Lachnospiraceae > Butyribacter. The sequence goes on from CANSYK010000016.1 coordinate 15,810, forward strand.
TTCTCTGCCCAAAGAAGTGGCTCGATTCTACACAGAATATGATGGAACAGTATTTTCCAAAAAGCAATGGGCGCATTGTGCTGACAGAGAGTGGAACTACCAGAAATGAAACTATTTTAAATGCGGTTCGTTTTATGGAAAAGCAGTATGGGTTAACACAGGACATACTTTTTGTAACACATGATTCCGTACGCCCTTTTGTGTCCTATCGCATTATTGAGGAAAATATTGAATATGGTTTAAAATATGGTGTAGTGGATACGGTGATTCCGTCAAGTGATACAATTGTTTACAGTGAAGATGCTGCTAAAATTACATCCGTCCCAAAGCGTTCGATAATGTATCAGGGGCAGACACCGCAGACATTTCCGGCTTTTATGTTCAAAAAATTGTATCAGGATATGAAAGAGGAAGAGAAAGCAGTACTTACCGATGCCTGTAAAGTGTTTGTTTTAAACGGGGAAAAAGTGCATCTTGCAGAGGGTGAGAATGCGAATATAAAAATAACGTACCCATATGATTTAAAGGTGGCAGAGTCTTTAATGATTCCATAAGTTGCTTATACAGTATGAAGGGATGATGTGAAGAACCATGTTAAATACAGTATACCGTCTGGTTGCGCCAAGACGGTTCGAGGTTGCATTTAGTGATATTGATTTAGAGGCCAGACAGGTGATTGTCCGGCCGGCCTATCTGTCAATCTGTCACGCAGATCAGCGTTATTATCAGGGAGCGCGCCCTATTGAGGTGATGAAACAGAAGCTTCCCATGGCATTGATCCATGAGGGGGTAGGCGAAGTTGTTTATGATGCAACAGGAACGTTTCAAAGCGGGGATTCGGTTATTATGATTCCCAATATTCCAACCGAGCAGGATAATGTGATTGCGGAAAATTATCTGCGGAGCAGTAAATTCCGGGCAAGCAGTTTTGACGGGTTTATGCAGGAGCATGTGGCTATGGCTCCAGACAGGCTTGTTTCCATAGATTCTTCGGTGGATAAGGTAGTGGCTGCGTTTACGGAACTGGTTTCGGTCAGTGTACATGCTATTCGGCGTTTTGCTACTATTGCGCATTCCAGAAGAGGGGTTGTCGGAATCTGGGGAGATGGAAACCTTGGCTATATTACAGCTATTTTTTTTCGGACAATGTTTCCAGACACCAGGCTTTATATTTTTGGTGTAAATCAGGAGAAGCTTTCCCAATTTTCTTTTGCCGATGAAACTTTTTCCGTCACCGATATACCGCCAGATTTGCTAGTAGACCACGCTTTTGAGTGTGTGGGAGGAGAGGCTTCCCAAAGGGCGATTAGCCAGATTATTGATCATATTGGCCCAGAAGGAACAATTTCTCTTCTGGGTGTGTCAGAATATCCGGTTCCAATCAACACCAGAATGGTTCTGGAAAAAGGGCTTCGTATTTTTGGAAGCAGCCGGAGCGGAAGAGATGATTTTTTGAAAACGGTGGCTTTGTACCACAGTCATCCAGAGATTGTTGGTTACCTGAGTAATATCGTGGGGGCACAACTTGAAATTCGTACAATTGCCGATATGAATAAGGCTTTTGAAACAGATATTCATAAAAGCATTGGAAAAACAATAATGATATGGAATAAATAGTTATGAAAACTTTAGATTTTTATTATGAGCTGCCGGAGGAGCTGATTGCACAAGATCCGTTACATGACAGGGCTTCTTCCCGGCTTTTGGTGTTAGGGAAAGAGACGGGAGAACGGGAGCATACCGATTTTCATCATATTGTTGACTATCTTCACAAAGGGGATTGCCTTGTTTTAAATGATACCAGAGTTATTCCGGCACGCTTGATTGGACAGAAGGAAGATACTGGTGGAAAAGTGGAGCTTTTGCTGTTAAAGAGGAAGCAGGATAATGTATGGGAAACATTGGTAAAGCCAGGAAAAAAAGCACGTCCTGGAGCAAAAATTGTATTTGGCGATGGAATTCTTACTGCCAGGGTGTTGCAAATTGTAGAGGAAGGAAACCGGCTGGTACAGTTTTCCTATGAGGGGATTTTTGAAGAAATTTTAGACAGGTTAGGGCAGATGCCGCTTCCACCATATATTACACATGAATTAAAAGAAAAAGAGAGGTATCAGACAGTTTATGCGAAATATGAAGGTTCCGCCGCAGCACCGACTGCCGGGCTTCATTTTACCAAAGAACTTTTACAGGAAATTGAAAAGAAAGGGGTTGTTCTTGCCCATGTGACACTTCATGTCGGTCTTGGGACGTTCCGTCCAGTAAAGGTTGAAGATGTGGCAAATCACCATATGCATACCGAGTATTACCGTGTCAATAAAGATGCTGCTGATAAAATCAATGCAGCAAAGGCAAGAGGAAACCGGGTGATCTGCGTGGGTACGACAAGCTGCCGGACAATTGAGTCCGCTTCGGTGAATGGAATTGTGCAGGCGGGGGAAGGCGATACCGATATTTTTATCTATCCGGGATATCAGTTTCAGGCGACAGATTGCCTGATTACAAATTTTCATCTGCCGGAGTCTACGCTTTTGATGCTTGTTTCTGCATTGGCAGGGAAAGAAAATATGATGGAAGCATATAAGGAAGCTGTAGCAATGAAATACCGTTTTTTTTCTTTTGGGGATGCTATGTTTATCAATTAACACAATGTTATAGTAAACGCATAAAATACATGCGTTTACTATAATGGATGCGCACGGATACACATAGGAAGTTATGCTGCTTTGCAGCGTGTATCCGGCGCTGTAAACGAAGCAAAACGCAAGCGTTTTTTTCGTTTACTATATATTTGTGAAATAAGAGGGGGAAAGATGCGCCTATGAAGAAAATGCTTTTTATCTATAATCCGATGGCTGGCAAGGAGCAGATTAAAAACAAGCTTTCCGACATTATACAGGTATTGTGTGCGGGAGGCTTTGAAATTACGATCTTTGCGACGGGCGGAAAAGAGGACGCAACGAATATTGTTGTTGAAAAGGGAGAACGGTATGACTATGTTGTCTGTTCTGGAGGGGATGGGACAATGAATGAGGTTGCCGCAGGGCTTATGCAGCTTACCAAACGTCCAGTCTGCGGTTATATTCCTGCTGGAACAGTCAATGATTTTGCTTCTACCCTGCGGATTCCACGGATTATGAAAAGGGCGGCACAGTTAATTACAAATGGCAGTGTATTCCACTGTGATATGGGGCAGTTTAATGAGCGTTATTTTACCTATGTGGCAGGGTTTGGAGCCTTTACGGAAGTATCCTACCAGACGCCGCAGGAATGGAAAAATGCATTGGGAAAAGTGGCGTATTTTATAGAAGGACTGAAGCATATTGCGGATATTAAAGCCCACCACATGAAGATTGAATACAATGGGAATATAATTGAGGATGATTTCATTTTAGGGCTTGTGAGTAATTCCGTTTCTGTGGCAGGTTATAAAGCATACAGTAAAATGGATATTATGATGGATGATGGTCTGTTTGAGGTACTCTTTATCAAGGCGATACGAAATCCTTTGGAACTGCAGGCAGCGTTGAACGCATTGGTGTCTAAAAAATTTGATTCAGAACGCATTTTTCAGTTTAGTGCGAGCAAAATATATATTGCCAGTGAAGATGCTGTGCAATGGACGTTAGATGGAGAAGATGGCGGTACCTGTGCTGAGGTAGTTATGACAAACCATCAGTATGCGCTTCCTATTATCTGTGACCACAGTGTTCCCAAGGGGATTTCACATAAATACGCAAAGCAGCATGAGAATTCATCGTCAGAGGAGAATGAAAAATAATAGATAGTAACAGCAAAACAGTATTTTGGGCGATTGGAGGGAAAACGGTTGAAAAAATATGCAGTAGTGACAGGGGCAACTTCGGGAATCGGAAAAAGTTTTGCGGTACTGTTTGCCAGAAGAAAATATCCAGTTATTCTGATTGGCAGAAAAGCGGATGTGTTAGAGGAAATGACAAAGATGCTTTCTAGAATTTCTGGAAAAGAGTGTATCTATCTTGCCGGAGATTTGTCAAATGCAGGGCAGGTAGAAAAGATAGCAAAGGCTTTGAAAAAGTATCCCATTAGCTTTTTTGTTAACAATGCCGGATTTGGAACATATGGTCCATTTTTAGGACAGAATGAGAAGCAGGTGGAAGATATGATTGCGGTAAATGTGGCTGCATTGACAAGGCTTTCCCATGCTGTTTTAGGGCAGATGCAAAAGCAGAGATATGGGCATCTTGTCAATGTTGCGTCAATTGCTGCATTTATGCCAAATCCTTATGGAAGCACTTATGCGGCAACAAAGGCGTATGTGCGCAGTTTTTCGGAGGCTTTGTATCAGGAGGTAAAAAATAGCCCCGTAACAGTAACCATACTTTGTCCTGGACCGACAAAAACAAATTTTGGAAAACGTTCTGGTATGGGAAGAAGCCGTTTTTTTGTCAGGATGATGTCAGCCGACAAGGTGGCATGGAAAGGATACCGTGCCGCATGTCTGGGAAAACGGTGTGTTGTGCCAGGTTTTTTAAATAAATTATCTGTAGCGTTAGTACAGATTTTCCCTAAAAATATTGTGTTAAAGGTGGTCATGTGGGCGCTTACGCCTGTTAAGAAATATAGAAAGATTAGGAAGTTATCCCTAAACCGTGCCTTCAGGCTATAGTCCAGAGCGGTTTTTTATTCCATAAAGTACCGGAATATCTTATGATACCCCGTCATATGCTATATGGAAATGGAAAAAAGCGAGGACTGGTATTGGTATGTGTGGAATAGCGGGATTTTTTGATGGGAACCGGGATTATACAGAAAAAAAAGAATATTCGATGGATATTTTAAATCATATGAAAGATGTATTAGTGTCGAGAGGTCCAGACCAAAATGGGATAGCACTTTACCGTCATTGTGGACTGGCGCATACAAGGCTTTCCATTATTGATTTAAAAGATGGAATGCAGCCGATGACAAGGATGCTTAATGGATATTCTTATACCATTGTCTATAATGGGGAACTTTATAATACGAAAGAATTAAGGGAAGCATTGCTTGCAAAGGGATGGCAGTTTCAGACAAACTCTGATACAGAGGTGATACTGCTTTCTTTTTTGCATTATGGAAGTGATTTTGTAAGCCGTTTGGATGGTATTTTTTCTTTTGCGATTTATGATGAGCGTCACCAGAAATTGTTGCTTTATCGGGATAGTTTTGGAGTAAAGCCGCTTTTTTATACGGTTGTAAGTGGAGAGGTTTTGTTTGCTTCAGAGCAAAAAGCACTATTTTGCCATCCTTTGTGTAAGCCTTGCATTACGCTTAGAGGACTTCGGGAAGTTTTTGGCATAGGTCCGGCAAGGATTCCAGGGTCTGGCGTCTATCAGGGGATTTATGAAGTAGAGCCAGGGTCTTATATAAGCTGCAGCAAATATGGAATGCAAAAGACGACCTACTGGCATCTGATCAGCCATCCGCATGAGGATTCTTATGAAAAGACGGTGGAAAAGACAAAAGAGTTGGTAGAAAGTGCTGTGACCAGACAGATGGTATCAGATGTGCCAATCTGTACTTTCCTGTCAGGCGGAGTAGATTCCAGTCTGGTTTCTTCGATTTGCAGCCGTGAATTGGAAAAAAAGGGGGAACGGCTGACAACGTTCTCTTTTGATTTTGATGGAAATGAAAAATATTTCAAGGCAAATACCTTTCAGCCATCACAGGACCGCCCTTATGTGGAACTGATGGCGGCATGTTTAGGAAGTGATCATCACTATCTGACCTGTGATTATGAGACGCAGGCGGATTTACTGGAAGAGTCTGTCAAGGCGCATGACCTGCCCTGTATGGCAGATGTGGATTCGTCCCTGCTCCATTTCTGCCGTCTGGTCAGCAAGACGCAGAAAGTGGTTCTGACAGGGGAATGTGCTGATGAAGTGTTTGGGGGATACCCATGGTTTCATAAAGAAGAGTTTTTCGGTAAAGAGACGTTTCCATGGACACCAGACTTGCTGCCGCGGAAAGAGCTTTTGCAGGAAGGGCTTTTACAGGAACTTGCTTTAGATGATTTTGTGAAAGAATCCTATGAAGAAGCGGTCAGGCGGATGGAAACACTTCCAGGGGAAAATGAGACAGAGACGAACAGAAGGCAGATTGGTTACTTAAACATCCGTTTCTTTATGCAGACTTTGTTAAACCGGATGGACCGGACCAGTATGCACTGGGGATTGGAAGCAAGAGTGCCTTTTGCCGATAGAAAACTTGTAGAATATGTTTTTAATGTGCCGTGGGAAATGAAGGCAAAAGACGGTGTTGTGAAAAATATTCTGCGCCAAAGCGGTACAGGGCTGCTGCCAGAAGATGTTTTGTTCCGCAGAAAAAGCCCATATCCGAAAAGTTATAATCCATATTATGAAAAGCTGCTTGGAAACCGCCTTGTCAGGGTTTTGGAAGATTCCAGTGCACCAATTTTGCAGCTTGTTGATAAAAAGAAAGTACTGTCCTTTGTGGAGAGTGTGAAGGATTATGGAAAGCCATGGTATGGACAGTTGATGGCTGGACCGCAGATGCTTGCGTATCTATTGCAGATAAATTTCTGGCTGAAAGAATATAAAGTGGATTTGTGGTTGTCGTAAGGACAGCTTTGTGCAGAGAAATTGCGATATATGCAGCAGTGCAGAGGGTGCGGTTTAAGAAGATAAGGAGTATACAGATGAAGGCCAAATATCATATGACACAGACGGAAAATATTTTTCTTGCAAAGAGAAATATTGTAGATTATATATGGAAAAGTGCTAATCTGGAAGGGATTGGCGTTACCTATCCTGATACACAGGCAATATGCAATGGAATGTCTGTGTCAGGATATACCATTGATGAGATAAATGCGGTCAATGACTTAAAGCATGCATGGCAGTATTTGCTGGGGCATATAAACGATATCCTTGACTTAGGTTTTGTGAAAAAAGTTCATATGCTGCTTGGAAAGTATACTGTGATTAATGGGGGGATGCTTCGTCACGAAGAAGTAAGAATTGGAGGTACAGACTGGATTCCAGAGTTGCCGGAAGAAAAAAAAGTCAGCAATAGGATTGCTGCAATAGTAGAGAAAAGCACTACTTCTATGGAAAAGGCTTTGGATATGACGTTGTACCTTATGAGGGCGCAATTGTTTTATGATGGAAATAAACGGCTTGCTATGCTGATTGGGAATAAGATTATGATAGAAAATGGGCAGGGAATCCTTTCTGTGCAGCAAAAAGATATTCGGCAGTTTTATGAATTACTGATTGCTTATTATGAAAGCAATGATAAGACGGCAATGAAACAGTTTTTTATCAAAAATTGTATTGATGGAATGGATTTTGGCGTCAGTTCCTAAAACAAGGGAGCTGCCTTTTCAGGAATTCTTTCCAGAATGTATGGTTAGAAAGAAGTTCTTCTGTTAATTCAAAAAAAGCAGGTTTATCCTTATATTGATGGAAGAACACAGGGTATATGCTTTTGGCAGGTTCCTTTTCTTGCTTTTTTATTGCGGAAAGATCCGGCAGAAAGGTTCCTTCTTTTTTGGTATAGCATGTTGAAGCAGTTGCTTTTTTCCGGTAAGAAGAATCCACGAATGCAGCAACGCTTTTGTGGATAGCAGTGTCTTCTACTGGAAGATAGTAATAGTTTTTATAGTCAGGAAAAAAGAATTTTAAGGTACCATGATAAAGTGGAAGTTTTAACAGGGCTGTCTGTTTCTGAAAAGTAAGAGATGCTTTTGGAAATGGGCAGCTTTCTTCTGGTTCTTCCGCTTTTTGCAGATTTTGTGGATAGCAGGCATACATCGTAATCTCCTTAGGAACGGCGGTTGGAAGAGTAAAAGTTATGGCAAGCCACTTAATATCATCCTGTTTAGTTTTTAAAGTTCTAATGGTTTCCTCATGAAAAAGACGCTCTGCCCCCGCTTCTGACAGATATTCCTCATAGGTTAGAAGGCTGCAGAGGTTTAACATCATTTCAAGATCGTCATGGTTGTGAAGAAGCAATACTTGTTCCAGCTTTTTTGCATTTTCAGGAGCCAAAATTTTTTGCTGCATATATTCCGAATAGACAGGAATTAAGTCTGCGCCGGAAAAGGACTCCGTGCGTTTCAGGCCAAGAAAGTGTTCACATTCTGTTTGCCTGCAGTTTTCAAGAGAAAGGGCATGGCGCAGGGGACGGATTTTTTTCAGCAGGTCGATGGAATAAATGCCGGATGTATCCTGTAAAAGTTTACTGAAGTGCTCAGAAGGCATGATGGAATGACGGGTGCATTTTTTTAGCAGGTAAGGAAGATCAAAGGTCTGTCCATTAAAATGATAGAGGAACTTTATGTCAGATAAAGCCTCTAAAAAGCTATTAATCATGTTTTTTTCGCTTTGATAATTGTCAGCAAACCATTGAGAGAGTAGCCACTTATCCTGACTGGCGTCAAAACGCATTAGCCCAATCAGATACAGGGAAGAGGCATTAGGGGACAGGCCGGTTGTTTCAATATCTAAAAAGGCAATTTGCTCTTTTTGTTGTAAAAAAGTGTATGGATAAACTGGATTGGCAATGGTGCTTTCTATGATTTTCATTTGTTTTCTCTCCGTCTTTGACTGTAAATGACAGCCATATTTTATAAATATATTATACGAAGTTGTGTCAAAAGTTGCAATAAGATAAAATTTGAGTATAATATAAATTTGAGTTGTTACTATTTCGTGAATAGTAAGGTATCCATAGTTATGACTGTTTTTACGCAGGCATGTAAAAATGGTGAATCATATCAATAGATGTTAGGAACTGCAGGAAAATAACTTATGCATCATGAGTTTTCTATTGCTCTACAGTTTCTTAGAAGGGAAGGAATCGTATGGAGAATCGGTTTCGCTCCGGGACAGCGTATGAGAGATGGGATCAGAAAAACAGAAATAAAGGAATAGCGAATTATTTTGAGGAAGAGAGGGAAGGAAGCTATTTAAAGGACTTAAAAGGTAGAATCCAGAACAATTTAAGTGGTATATTGCGCCTTGTTATAACAGCGTTACTTGTTTTGGTACAGGTTCTTTTGGTGCTTTATCTGCCGTTTTTACTTCAGTCAGTCACTGTGTACTTTTATTTTGTATTAGAAATCTGTTCTGTTATTGCTATTGTAACACTTGTCAATAAAAACCAGAGCCCATCCTTTCGGATTGCATGGATTTCTATTGTTATGCTGCTTCCTGTATCGGGATTTATTTTCTATGCTTTTTGGGGAAGGGAAACGAAAAAGAAAAAGCAGTTAGACCAGCATATTCTTCGCCAGATTTCTTATGGCCAGAAATTTTTAGTGCAGGATGAAGCGGTTTATCAGGAATATGTTGATGAGCATCCAGTTGCCGGAAGAATGGTTAAATTTATGGTCAATGAAGGTTTTACGCTGACTGCGCAGAATAAGATCAAATTTTATCCAATGGGGGAAGATGGTTTTGAAGACATTTTTCTTGCGCTTGAGAAAGCAGAACATTTTATTTTTATTGACTTTTTCATTGTAGCAGAGGGAGCGCTCTGGGATAAAATATACGAAATTTTAAAAAGAAAACTTTCCCAGGGGGTTGAGATTAAATTTTTATATGATGATTTTGGCGCTGCAGTCCGCACAAGGAAATATTTCCGGCAGATTTTGGAACATGAGGGCATGGAAGTGCGGATTTTTAATCCGGTACATAAATATACCGGTGAGCTTTATATGAATTACCGTTCACATCAGAAAATTGTTGTGGTAGACGGTGAAGTCGGTTTTACAGGAGGATTTAATCTGGCGGATGAATATGCTAATCTGATTGAGCGTTTTGGTGTATGGAAAGATACCGGGGTGCGGGTGATTGGGGAAGCTGTCTGGGATTTGACGGTTGTATTTTTGCAGATGTGGGATGCCTGTGGAACGGACGATAAACATGTTGATTATCTGAAATACAAAAAAATTCCAGATGTACAGGGAGATACTTACTGCCAGGTGATTTCGGACGGACCTGCCAACAATCCCGATAATCCGATTGAGAGTATTTATAACCAGATGATTACTTTTTCCGATGAGTATTTATATATTGCGACGCCTTATTTGATTATTGAGGACTATATGAAGCAAAGTTTGATTGAAGCATCCCACCGTGGAGTGGATGTACGGATTGTGACGCCAAATATACCGGATAAAAAGTATGCGAAGCTGTTAACGAATTATAATTATGGAATTCTTTTAAGGGAAGGCGTCCGCATTTATGAATATACGCCGGGTTTTATTCATGCAAAGCAGATTGTAACGGAAAATGCGGCAATTGTTGGTACGATTAATATGGATTACAGAAGCTTTTACCTGCATTATGAAAATGGCGTCTGGATGTCAGGAAAACGGATTCAGGAAACGGTTCGGAAAGATTTTGAGGAACTTTTTGCTACAGGAAAAGAAATTAGTTATGAGGAGTGGGAGAACAGGCCACTTCGCTGGAAAATGGTACAGCCAATTTTAAATCTGTTTTCGACTTTATTTTAGACAGAGAGCGGATTGGCCGCAAAATACAGGGACAGCCTGTGGATGGAGGAAAATATGTATACAAATGTGTGTAAGCATTGCCATAAGGTATTCCGGTCAAAAATCAGGACGCTTTGCTGCAAGGAGTGCAGAAGTGTGGATGACAGTCAGTTAGATGATATTGTCGCATATTTAAAAGCGTTTCCAAACAGCAATGCGTTGCAGATTTCTGATGAGATTGGAATTCATCCCTATGAGATTTTAAAATTTATGGAGGAAGGCTGGCTTGGGACAGTAAATGGCAAGTTTAGCCAATTGCCAGATTAGAGTGTGTTTGAAAATTGCTTATTATAGTAAACGAAAAAACGCTTGCGTTTTGCTTCGTTTACAGCGCCGGATACACACTGCAAAGCAGCATAACTTCCTCTGTGTATCCGTGTGCATCCATTATAGTTAACGCATGTATTTTATGTGTTTACTATAATTGGTTTTTGTACTAGAAAATGGTCTAACAGCCAGGTTTGAGAGAGGGCATTCAAAATTGAGAAAGACGGGGTATAGAAATGATTCGTTTTATCAGGGGAACATTAGCATATATCGGGGAAAATGAGGTTGTCATTGAGAACCATGGAATCGGCTATCGGGTAAGTGTGCCAATGTCGGCAATGGAAACACTTTCGGGGGAAGATTCCGAAGTGCTTTTACATACGTATCTGAATGTGAGAGAAGATGCCATGCAGCTTTTTGGTTTCCTGGCAAAAGAGGACTTGCAGGTGTTTCAGCTTTTGATTACTGTAAATGGGATTGGACCAAAGGTAGCGCTTGGGATGTTAGGGACAATGAGCGCCTATGAAATTCGTTTTGCCGTGATTGCAGGAGATGCCAAAGCGATTGCAAAGGCTCCGGGAATCGGCTCTAAAACAGCAAGCAAGGTGATTTTAGAGTTAAAGGATAAATTTACCGCTGAGGAGCTTCTTTTTGGGGAGGAACGAACCGGTGAAAAAAGTCAGGGTTCAGCCGGAAAAAGCGTTTTACAGGGGATTGCACAGGATGCAGTGGAGGCTTTAGTTGCGCTTGGCTATCCCAAAATGGATGCGGCTAGGGCAGTGCGCAGCGTGGAACTTACAGAGGATATGACAGTGGAAAATTTGTTAAAGCAGAGCCTGAAAAAAATGTGAGAAAGGTTTGTTTGTGATGCGAAGCGTCATGGGAAATCACAATTGCTATAGAGGCTGTAAAAGGGTACAATATGGGGAATAAGATATGTCAAAAAGAATGATAACAACGGAGTTTACCACAGAAGATGAAAAGATAGAAACCAGTCTTCGCCCACAGAATTTGAAGGAATATATTGGCCAGGAACAGACCAAACAGAATTTGAAGGTTTATATTGAAGCGGCAAAACAGAGGAAGGAATCCTTGGACCATGTGCTTTTATATGGGCCGCCTGGACTTGGTAAAACCACTTTGGCGGGGATTATTGCAAATGAGATGGGAGTAGATTTGAAAGTGACAGCCGGGCCTGCTATTGAAAAACCGGGGGAAATGGCTGCTATCTTAAACAATTTAAAGGATGGGGACGTTCTTTTTGTTGATGAGATCCACCGTCTTCCACGTCCGGTAGAAGAAGTACTTTATCCGGCAATGGAAGATTATGTTATAGATGTTGTGATTGGGAAGGGGACGGCGGCACGTTCCATTCGCTTTGATTTGCCAAAGTTTACGCTGGTAGGGGCGACAACAAGGGCAGGGATGCTATCCGCACCACTTCGTGACCGTTTTGGTGTAGTCAGCCGATTGGAATTTTATACGCCAAAGGAGCTTAGTGAAATCATAACACATTCTGCTGCGCTTTTAGAGGTAAAGATAGACAAGGAAGGGGCTTTGGAGCTGGCACGCCGCTCCAGGGGGACTCCTCGCCTTGCAAACCGCTTTTTAAAACGCGTCCGTGATTTTGCCCAGGTGAAATATAATGGGGAAATCACAAAGGAAGTAGCAGACTTTGCGCTGGATTTGCTGGAGGTGGATAAGCTTGGGTTAGACCGCATGGATCGCACGATTATACTGACGATGATTAATCAGTTTGGCGGAGGACCTGTGGGGCTTGAAACGCTTGCTTCAGCAATTGGCGAAGATGCAGGGACATTGGAGGATGTCTATGAGCCGTATCTTGTACAGAATGGGCTTTTAGTCAGGACACCACGGGGAAGGGCAGCTTCTGATGCTGCTTATCTGCATTTTGGATTAAAAGAAATGTCGTAGAAAGGGAGGAAATGATTAAAATGGCAAAGAACATGAATGAAAGTGAACAGGCAAAGGAACGTGCAGAGGCAAGGGCAGAGGGCATCCGTTCTGCCATTCTGACGTTCATGGAAGAAAGGCTTCTTCGGAATATACCAGAAGAAATGATTTTAGCGGAAACGATGGATACATTTTTTATGGCAGAGGATAAAGCAAAAATCTTTCTGACCATTGCCGAGGATGAGGTAAAAAGGAAAAACCGTTCTACTTCCTAACAGGGAAAAGCACACACTGTCTGCTCTGGTGCCTGTAAAAGCATCAGAGTTTAGATAGAAGCATATGATAAAGTGTTTCTGCGCGTTTGAGCCAGGTGTGGTTTTCCAACGTAAGATGGTAGCCTTTTTGGGCAATAGATTCCATTCTTTCTGGATTTTGCAGTAAAGCATTAATCTTTTCAGGCAGACGTTCTATTTCTTTTAAGTCATAGAACACGACATTTTCATTGTCTGTCAGTATTTGATCCAGATAATGGCTGTGGTCTGTAATACAGATACTTCCATTTGCCATTGCATTAAAGACTCGGTCGTGGGCGCCGTCTTTAAACCAGGGCATCACATTTAAGGAAAGCTTTGCGTCAGAAATCCGTTCTAAACAGTCTAAGGAGAGGGCATTTCCTTCCCAGGTAAGATTTTCCGGATGTTTACAGGAAAGTTTTTCCCAGCCAAAGCCGACACAGTGTACATGGATTCCGGCATCTGCTAATATCTGTACTACCTTTTCGCGGAAATAAAAGCGGATATAGGTATCAATAAATATCATATTTGAAATGCTCTCTGACAGTTCTTTTTTACTGATGTCAGGAAATTCTTTTTTTAGATGCTTTTCCATTACCTTTTCATCGGGCAGATTAGGATTCTGAATTAATTCATCAATTATTGTGCGGTAAAATGTAGCATATTCTTCTCCAAGACGCTCAATATGGCAGTCAAAAGTTTCTTTTGGCGTAAAATTTCCAGTAAAGACAACATCGAAACTTCGTTTGGAAAGCGGCGGATAGTTATTGTCAGGAAAAAGGGAAGTCCCGCCAAGTGGAAGAAAATAATTTCCACGAATATCTGGGTAATATTCTTTCATATACTGCATATGATAGCGGTCGATGGAGATTTCATAAAAGTTTTTTTGCTTTTCTGATAGAAAATGAGGGTAAAAAAAGGGATGGTCTACGGCAATATTGACACAGGGAATATCCCGCTTTTCCCACAGGGAATGTCCATTTCCGTCATAAAGCGCCACTTCCTGTATGCCCTCAAAGTTGAAGGTGACAAGGATACTGTCGGACCAGCCTGCAAAATTGGAAAGTGCCAGGCTGCTTTCTTCTTCGTTTTTCTGGTCATATAAAAAGGTAGAGAAACCAAGTGTTTGAAAGCCTTTTTCAAGCTGTCTGGAAAAGTAGTCTAACGTCTCAGTTCCTCCTGTCATCAAAATGATTTTTGTTCTCATAATGTAATTTCTCCTTTGCGCAAAGCTTGCATATTACAGATAAATCGCTTACAATGGTAATTGTTGTTTTGGATTACTATTTACGGCCGGTTTTGTGGGGACAGATGGTTTTACGCATGATGTTTAAAATGTCCATGAATAGTAACAGTGAATTATCATTATATATAGTAAACGCATAAAATACATGCGTTAACTATAATGGATGCGCACGGATACACATAGGAAGTTATGCTGCTTTGCAGCGTGTATCCGGTGCTGTAAACGAAGCAAAACGCAAGCGTTTTTTTCGTTTACTATAATAAATATACGATAAATTAGATAGAATGAAAAGGGGAGGAATAATAAAATTGAAATTTACGAAAATGCATGGCTGTGGAAATGATTATATTTATGTAAATTGTATGGAACAAATGCTGGATAATCCTGCGAAAACAGCAGTGAAAGTCAGCGACAGGCACTTTGGAATCGGTTCGGACGGACTGATTTTAATCTGTTCGTCTAAGGTGGCAGATTTTAGAATGGAGATGTATAATGCGGATGGTTCCGAGGGAAAAATGTGCGGAAACGGCGTGCGCTGTATAGCAAAATATGTATACGAATATGGCCTGACAGATAAAAACCAGATTTCGATTGAAACAAAGGGAGGAATCAAATATCTGGATTTGACTATTCAGAATGGAAAAGTTGAACTGGTTAAAGTGGATATGGGAAAAGCGGTTTTAACTCCCTCTGAGATTCCGGTGGAACTTGGTTCCGATAACTGCATTGACCAGAAAATTATGGTAGCGGATAAAGAATATGCGATTACCTGTGTTTCTATGGGAAACCCGCATGCTGTTACTTTTGTGGAAGATACAAAATCACTTCCATTAGAAAAAATCGGGCCGGAATTTGAGCATCATAAAGCGTTTCCAGATCGGATTAATACAGAGTTTGTCCAGGTAATAAACCGAAAAGAAGTAAATATGCGTGTCTGGGAAAGGGGTTCCGGGGAAACACTCGCCTGCGGGACAGGAGCCTGTGCTGTGGCAGTTGCCTGTGTATTGAACAAAAAGACCGAAAATGAGATTACGGTTCACCTTTTAGGCGGTGACCTTTTGCTACGTTATGAGGAGGATGGCAGAGTATGGATGACAGGGCCTGCTGCCATAATCTGTGAAGGGGAAATTAATCTATAGAAGCAGGGAAGAGTCAATAGTAACACTGTTTAACAGAAAAGAGCAAAAATAAAGGAAATGAGGTTGGCAGAATATGAAGGTAGCAGATTTGCTTGTGGGAATCGAATATCAGTGCATACAGGGAGAAATTGACAAAGAAATCACAACGCTTGTCTATGATTCCCGAAAAGTAGAAAAGGATTCCGTTTTTGTCTGTATTTCAGGAGCAGTACGTGATGGCCATGATTTTGCGCAGGAGGTTGTAAAAAAGGGCGCCAGTGTTCTTTTGGTGGAAAAAGAGGTTGCGGTCTCAGAGGAAATAACAGTTATTCTGACAAAAGATACCAGAATGGCGCTTGCCTGCGCTTCCGCAGCGTATTTTGGCCATCCGGCAAAGGAGTTGACAACAATTGGCATTACAGGGACAAAGGGAAAGACGACAGCGACTTATATGGTTCGTTCGATTTTAGAAAATTCTGGATTTAAGACAGGGCTGATTGGAACGATTGAAACGATTATTGGGGAAGAAACGATTCCTTCCGCTAATACAACGCCGGAATCTTATGTGGTACAGGAAACTTTTCGAAAGATGGCAGATGCCGGCTGTCAATGTGTGGTAATGGAAGTATCCTCTCAGGGATTGATGCTTCACAGGGTAGGCGGGTTTGTTTTTGACTATGGTATATTTACAAATTTGGAGCCAGACCATATCGGGCCAAATGAGCATAAGGATTTAGACGATTATATCCATTGCAAAAGCCTGTTATTTGAACAGTGTAAACATGGGATTTTTAATGCGGATGACAGCCATCTAAAGCAAATGTTAAAGAACCATACCTGCAGTGTGGAAACATATGGATTTTCTGAGGAAGCCAATCTTAGGGCTTCCAATGTACAATTGATGGATAAAGGAGGAAGCCTTGGGGTGTCCTATCAATTAAGTGGTCTTTTGGATGCGGAAGTAGAAATTGATATTCCAGGGACGTTCAGTGTTTATAATTCAATGACCGCTATTGCAATTTGCCGTCATTTTGGGGTGGAAAAGGAAACCATTCTGTCTTCGCTTTCTACGGTACGGGTAAAGGGCAGAGTGGAAATTTTACCAGTTTCGTCGGCCTTTACCCTGATGATTGACTATGCACATAATGCGATGAGTTTAAAAAGTCTTTTAACAACGTTAAAGGAATATCAGCCAAAACGTCTTGTCTGCCTGTTTGGGTGCGGTGGAAACCGTTCCCGTGACCGTCGGTTTGAGATGGGAGAGGTATCTTCTTTGCTTGCGGACTTTACGATTGTCACATCGGATAATCCAAGAAAAGAAGAACCGGAAGCAATTATGGAAGATATTGTAACAGGTGTAAAAAAAGCAGATGGGGAGTATATTAGCATTATTGACAGACGGGAAGCGATTCGCTATGCGATTGAACATGCCAGAAAAGGAGATGTTATTGTGCTTGCCGGAAAAGGGCATGAGGACTATCAGGAAATTAATGGAAAGAAATATCCGATGGATGAACGGGAAATTGTTGCGGATATCGTAAAGGATGGCAACTTCCTGAAATGAAAGGAAATTAATTTATGTTATTTGCAGAAGTGATTGTTGACATATCGGTAAAAAGTCTGGATCGACCGTTCCAATACCGGATACCGGAGCAGATGGAAGAACAGGCAGTAATTGGAGTCCCTGTCATTATTCCTTTTGGGAAAGGGAACCGGGAAAGGAAAGGCTTTATTGTCGGGCTTTCGAATACACCGCAATATGACATCAACAAGACGAAAGCAATTATAAAAGTGGAAAAGCAGGGGGTGGCTGCAGAATCACACCTGCTTTCACTGGCTTATTGGATGAAAGAAAATTATGGGGCAACAATGAATGACGCTATTAAAGCGGTTATGCCAGTGCGAAAAGAAATTCAACAGAAAGTGGAACGTCGTATTTTCCCGGCATTTACGGAGGAAAAGTTAAGGGAAGTACGTGAGTTATTTGAAAAAAAGCATAATGTTGCACGAGTGCGCCTGTTAGATGGCCTGCTTGGTTTAAAGGATTTGCGGGAGGAAGGGCTCTTGTATGAGGATGCGGTTAAAATGCTAAATGTTCCCAATAAAGTAATCAAAGAGATGGAACAGCTTGGAATCATACGGATTTCTTCCAAACGTCTGTACAGGAATCCCTTAGAGGAAAAGAGAATAGCAGATAACAGAAAACGATTAAATGAAGGACAGCAGGCAATTGTCGATACCTTTCAAAAAGATTATGATTCTGGAGTACGAAAAAATTACCTGATTCATGGGGTGACAGGAAGTGGCAAAACAGAAGTATATATGAATCTGATTGAGCATGTAATAAGGAATGGGCAACAGGCAATTATGCTGATTCCGGAAATTGCACTGACCTTTCAGACGGTAAACCGCTTTTATGGACGGTTCAAAGAAAAAGTTTCTGTTATGCATTCCAGGCTTTCCGCAGGAGAACGCTATGACCAGTACCAGCGGGTAAAAAATAATGAAATTCAGATTATAATCGGCCCGCGTTCGGCGTTATTTGCCCCTTTTTCCAATCTGGGGCTGATTGTGATTGACGAAGAACATGAGACAAGCTATCAAAGTGATACGATGCCAAAATATCATGCAAGGGAAGTTGCCATACAGAGGGCAAAGATGCTTTCTGCCAGTGTGGTGGCAGGTTCGGCCACTCCTTCCCTGGAAGCATATTATTATTGCCAGACAGGAAAGTTTCAGCTTTTTACCCTAAAGGAACGGGCTGGAAACGCTGCTTTTCCAACCATACAGATTGTGGATTTGCGGGAGGAGATGAAGGCGAAGAATTATTCTATTTTTAGCCGTACTTTGCAGGAAAAGATAGAGGCATGCCTGGAAAAAGAAGAACAGATTATGTTATTTATCAACCGCAGAGGATATGCAAGTTTTGTTTCCTGCCGGGAATGTGGTGAGGCAATTCGCTGTGAAAGCTGTTCTGTTTCGTTAAAGCCACATATATACCACGGAAAGGTCAGCCTGCTAAAATGCCATTACTGCGGGGCGCAAAAACCGATGCCTGTTGTCTGTCCTTTTTGCGGTTCCCGTTATATCGGAACCTTTGGGCTTGGAACACAGCAGGTAGAGGAAATCGTAAAAAAACAGTTTCCTCAGGCAAGAGTGCTTCGTATGGACGCAGACACAACATCAGGAAAAAATGGGCACAGCCGTATTTTGCAGGCGTTCGCAAAAAAAGAAGCCGATATTTTAGTAGGGACACAGATGATTGTCAAGGGGCATGATTTTTCGGATGTAACATTAGTTGGTGTGTTAGCGGCGGATTTGTCATTAAATGCCAGTGACTTCCGTGCGGCAGAACGCACCTTTGCCCTTTTGGCGCAGGCGGCAGGAAGGGCAGGAAGGGCAGAAAAACCTGGTGATGTTGTATTTCAGACGTATCAGCCAGAGCACTACAGTATCACCTGTGCGGCAGCCGGAGATTATGAAAATTTTTATCGGCAGGAAATTGCGGTCAGACAGATGTTGCATTATCCGCCGATTTCAAATATACTAGAAGTATTGGTGTTCTCAAAGGAGCAGAAAAAGACAGTGCTTCTTTCTGAACAGGTACATAAAATAATTGGGGCAGAAAAGGAAATTACTATTCTGGGACCAGGTGATCCGGTATTTGCAAAGCTTAGGGATTTTTACCGCCGAGTGCTTTTTGTAAAGGCAGTTCGGTATCAAACGCTTTGTGAAGTAAAAGACCGTATCGAGGATTTTATGCAGGAGCAGGAGGAATATAAGGACTGTACAGTCACATTCCGCTTCAATTGAAAAGTTTGATTTATAAGGCAGTTATAGAGATCTGCAAGAATGGAGGAAACAATGGCACTTAGGACAATTCGTACAATGGGAGATGAAATTCTGAAAAAAGACTGCAGGGATGTGATAGAGATGAAGCCTCGTCTGCATCAGCTTGTGGAAGATATGCTGGATACGATGTATGAAGCACAAGGAGTTGGTTTGGCAGCTCCACAGGTTGGCGTATTGCGTAAGATTATTGTAATTGATGTCAGTGAAGAGGGAGACAGCCCGCTTGTATTAATTAATCCAGAGCTTTTAGAGACTTCCGGGGAACAGTCAGGACAGGAAGCCTGCCTTAGTGTACCAAACAAAGCAGGAATGGTAACCAGGGCAAATTATGCAAAGGTAAAAGCTTTTAATGAAGATATGGAAGAAATGATTATTGAAGGGGAAGGGCTTTTAGCAAGAGCATTACAGCATGAAATTGATCATCTTTCTGGGGTATTATACGTAGAAAAAGTAGAAGGCGATTTGATGGATACGACAGAGGAAGACATTCAGGAGCGGCCAAATCGGAAGAGAAAGGGAAAACGATGAAAATAGTATTTATGGGAACGCCGGATTTTGCTGTAGATATCCTGCGTACACTAATAGAAAGTGAACATGAAGTCATTGGTGTGGTGACACAGCCAGACAAAGCAAAGGGGCGAAGTAAAAAGTTACAGTTTTCTCCGGTAAAAGAAGCGGCGTTAGAATATGGCGTAACAGTATATCAGCCGGAAAAAGTAAAAGAAGAGTCTTTTGTACAAAAACTTCGCACAATGGTTCCCGATGCTATTGTGGTTGTGGCATTTGGGCAGATTCTTTCTAAAGAAATATTAGATATACCAAAATATGGCTGTCTGAATGTACATGCCTCCCTTCTGCCAAAGCTTCGGGGTGCAGCGCCGATTCAGTGGGCAGTCATTGATGGGGAAAAAGAAAGCGGCGTAACGATTATGCAGATGGATGAGGGGTTAGATACCGGAGATATTCTTCTTGTAAAAAAATGTATCTTAGAAGAAAAAGAAACCGGGGGAAGCCTGTTTGATAAACTTGCTAAGCTTGGCGGCCCAATGATTTTAGAAGTGTTGGCGATGGCTGAAAATGGAGAACTTCATGCTGTGCCACAGGAAGAAGAAAAGCACACCTATGCAAAAATGCTTTCCAAATCAACTGGGCAGATTGATTTTTCCTATACAGCAGTACAGATTGAGCGATTGATTCGGGGATTAAATCCATGGCCGAGTGCCTATTGCTATTTAGAAGGGAAAATGCTTAAAATCTGGGAAGCAGATGTAATACCTGCTGATTTTACAGAAGAAGAAAATGTTTTGGAAAATGGCACTATCGTAAAAGTAGAACAGGATAGCTTTCTTGTAAAGACGGCAGAGGGATTTTTAAAGATTTTGTCTGTACAGCTTGCCGGAAAAAAGAGAATGGATACGGCTGCATTTTTGCGGGGATATTCTTTAAAGGAGAAGACGGTTCTTTCAAGTGAAGAATAGGTGGCTGGTTTAAGGGCTTTGTTATAAAAGAGAGAAAAAATAGTATATTCCATGGGAAAGCATGAAAAAATTTTACAAGATGTTTTATCTGGGAAAAAAGACAAGAATATAAGTTTTAATGATTTATGGTATTTGCTGGAAAATTTAGGAATTAAGTTACAGCGTATTTCTGGAAGCCATCATGTTTTTGCTTATCCAGGGATAACAGAATTGATAGATTTATAGCCAGACAAAAAAGACCATTCAAAGGCTAAATCATATCAGGTAAGACAGGTTAGGGAATTTATAAAAAAATATATAGAGGTGTAAGCATGGGGAAATATGAAATTATAATTTGGTGGAGTAAAGAAGATGATTGCTACCTCGCAGAGGTTCCAGAACTTTCAGGATGCATGGCAGATGGTGAAAGCGTAACAGAAGTCGCTGCTGCTATTGAGGAATCTATTAAAATATGGATAGAAGTAAACCGTGAAAGAGGTGTAGAGATTCCAGAGCCGAAAGGGCGGTTAATGTATGCATAGAAAGGCATAAATATGGTTCAGAAAAAGACAGAAGCAGTTCCGGTAAATGTCAGGAGAGTGGCATTGGAACTGCTCATTGAGATTATGGAAGAAAATGTTTTTTGCGACAGGGCGCTTCACCATGCGCTTGACAGGTATCAGATGGAAAAGCGTGATAGAAGTTTTCTGACACGTTTGGTAGAAGGGACAGTAGAACGGTGCATTGAAATGGACTATATTTTAAATCAGTTTTCTAAAGTCCAAGTAGCGAAAATGAAGCCTGTGATTCGGAATATATTGCGCATATCCGTGTACCAGATCATATATATGGATCAGGTGCCGGATTCTGCGGCCTGCAATGAAGCGGTAAAACTTACGGCAAAACGGAAAATGCAGAATCTGAAAGGGTTTGTCAATGGAGTGTTGCGTAATATTGCAAGAGAAAAAGAAAAGATTGTTTATCCTCCAGCAGAAGATACGATTTCTTATCTTTCGGTGCGATATTCTCTGCCAGAATGGATTGCTAAAGCGTTTGTAAAGGAATATGGAAAAGAAAGGGCGGAAAAAATTGCGGCTTCTTTTTTGAAAGAGGACGGGGGAATTTCGATCCATTGCATGACGGGACATTTTTCCATAGAGCAGGTGAAGGAAACGCTTGAGCAGGAAGGCGTTGTGGTAAAGGAAGGAAAGCTTGCAAAGGATGCGCTTTTGATTTCTCATTTTTCTTCTTTCATGGAATTGACAGCTTTTCGGAAGGGAATGTTTCAGGTACAGGATGAAAGTTCTATGCTTGCAGGACAGATTGCAGGAATTAAAACAGACGATATTGTCATTGATGTTTGTGCGTCACCGGGTGGAAAGACCTTTTATGCGGCAGATTTATGCAGGGGTGGCAAAGTGCTTTCCTGTGATTTGTCAGAAGAAAAGACAGAACGAATTTGGGAAAACAGAAAACGGCTGGGATTTGAAAATGTTGAAATTTATATCAATGATGCGACAGTCCTGCTGGAAGAATGGATTGGAAAGGCAGACGTAGTTATTGCAGATTTACCATGTTCCGGTTTAGGAGTGATCGGTAAAAAGTGCGATATTAAATATAAGACAACAAAAGAAGATATTCTGTCCCTTGCTAAACTGCAAAGGCAGATTCTTTCTGTTGTTTCAGATTATGTAAAGACAGGCGGCAGACTTATTTTTAGTACCTGTACCATGACAAAGAGTGAAAATCAGGAAAATGCAGAATGGATGGAAAAAAATCTTTCGCTTCGTCCTGTTTCCATAGAAGAAAGACTGCCTGAAAAATTGCAAGGTTTAACAGGAAAAAAAGGATATTTGCAGATTCTGCCAGATATGGCAGACACCGATGGTTTTTTCTTTTCCTGTTGGGAGAAACAGGAAGGAGTGTAAAAACGTGCAAGAAAAAACACATTTAAAAAGTCTTGACTGGAACGAATTACAGGATTTTACGAAACAGGCAGGACAGAAAGCATTTCGCAGTAAGCAGCTTTATCAGTGGATGCACAAACAGCTTGTCTGTTCTTTTGATGAGATGACAAACCTTTCGAAAGATTTCCGGGAAGCGTTAAAAAAAGATTGTATATTGTGCAGTGCAAAGACAGTAAAACAGCAGATTTCCAGTGACGGAACCAATAAATTTTTAATGGAGCTTTCTGATGGAAATCATATTGAAAGTGTTTTAATGAAATATAAACATGGAAACAGCGTTTGTATTTCCACACAGGCAGGCTGCCGTATGGGCTGCCGGTTTTGCGCATCTACGGTTGGCGGGCTGATTCGTTCCCTGCAGCCATCAGAACTGTTAGACCAGGTTTATGAAATCCAGCGAATTACAGGAGAAAGAGTTTCCAATGTGATTTTAATGGGAATCGGCGAACCGCTTGACAATTATGAAAATGTAATGAAATTTATTCGTATGCTTTCTGATGAACATGGACTAAATATCAGCCAGCGTAATATTACGCTTTCCACCTGTGGACTTGTTAAACAGATGGAACGTCTGGCAGAGGAAGCGTTGACCATTACACTGGCAGTTTCCCTTCACGCACCAAATGATATAATACGCAGAGAAATGATGCCGGTTGCCAATCAGTATCCCATTCAGGAAATTATGGAATCCTGCCGCAATTATATCCGAAAAACAAATCGGCGTGTCACTTTTGAATATAGTATGGTTGAGGGAAAAAACGATTCTCCCAAAGAGGCCGGAGAGCTTTCTTCCCTGTTAAAGGGAATGAACTGCCATGTAAACCTGATTCCTCTCAATCCGGTAGAAGGCAGGCTTGGCCAGCGCTCCAAAAGAAACCATATTGAAGTATTTAAAAAGATATTGGAAAAAAACCACATTAATGTTACGATAAGAAGGGAAATGGGAAGGGATATTGACGCTGCCTGTGGGCAGTTGCGGAATAAGCAGAGGGAAGCAGCAAATGGAAGGATAATATGACAACAGAAGAATATTTAGAACGGAGAAAATCGAAAAACTGGAACTTTTTTGCGGTAGTAGATTTAGATTCATTTAAAAATGTGAAAAAGATACATCCTCTGAAACAGAAATTGGTTAAGGAGATTGTTGAGGCAGCCAAAGAAGATACTTACTTGACGGATGTTGTTAAAGAAGGGATTGAAGTGTATGGTGAAGATGTATAGCCGATCTTGTGTGGCATTAGAGCAGGCAAAAGATGCATTAAGTAAAGTTGGGCGAGATGATGCGTATTTAAATTTGAAAGGATATAGAATATGGGGTTAGCAGAATTTGAACGCAAAAAAGACGAAAAAATAAATGGTGTAGTTTATGATATGTCTCCTGCACCTAATTATCGCCATGGGATTATTAACAGCAATATTCATGCTATTATAAAAAATGGTTTAAAAAATAGTTTATGTCTTGTTTTTATGGAAAACCTTGATTTTAATTACCAGCCAGAGAAAAATGACGATTATGTTTGTCCGGACATTATGGTAATATGTGACAGGAAATATTTAAAAGGTAGCTTTTATCGTGGAGTACCTAAGTTTATTGTTGAAACATTAAGTCCTTCCACAGCAAAGCGGGACAGGACAGAGAAAAAGGATATTTACGAAAGGGTTGGTGTCGGGGAATATTGGATTGTAACGCCACAGGGAAAGTCTGCTGAAATATATTATCTGGATGATGGGAAATATGTTTTGGAACAGAGTTATATTTTGCAGGATGACAAAGAGGAGGAAGGGTATAATGCAGAAACAGAAATCTGTTTAAAGGCATTTCCTCATATAAAAATGTTATTAAGTGAGATTTTTGAGGGAGTTGATTAAATGCTGATATGTCTTTTAGAAAAGGCGGTGAATCTTTTATAGTAAACGCATGTATTTTATGCGTTTACTATAACAAAAAGAAACATTCTGGCGTCAGAAAGATTTCGTATGGAGAAAAAGATATTATGGAGAGTACGGTTTAGAGATGTTACAAAATTTTATACTTATTCATGAAAAACCGTACTTTTCACAAGATGGAGAGTACGGTTTTTCTGATTAAAATGCATCAATTGATAAATCAAGATTTTGTCCGGTGGTATTTGCAGCGTCTGCTTTTTTAAAATTCTGTGCATAGGGGTTATCTTCCTGATATTTAATCTGTGTAGTAGTTTCACCGCCTGATACATAAGTACGGCCGCATTCTGGACAGACAGAGGTCTGAATGCGGACACTTGCCTGAATCACTTCAGCATTGTCCCTGTTTGCCTTGGAATAGGCATTGCTTACATGTTCCTGTTCATGTGCCATCACGGCAGAAGCCGCTGATTCTGGTGATATGTGGGTTGGCGATTTAAAAGAAACCATTTCGTCAGAACCATCCTGATAGGTGCGGTTCTCACAGGTCTCACAGGTAATCTGTCCAGAACGGACCATCTGGCTTACCTCTCCATGGCTGTAGCCCGCATTTTGCGCCTGTATGACTGTCTGTACATTTGGCCGGTCATTAAGTATCATAATCATAATGAATTTGCCCCTTTCCTTAGATTGTTATGATTCACGGCTATTCTAAACATCATGCGAAAAATCAGCCGTGAGTCGTAACCTTAGATTTTCTTTTCTGAAAATTTTAGCATATTTTTCAGAAAAAGGAAAGAAGCGAATCCTTGAGGTTCGATTAATTTTCAGAATCTACGGCTGTAATGATTGGTTTTCCATCTTTATCAACCAATACAGCTACTCCACACCCACTTGTCATATTAGATGAGATTAACAAATAATTCACGCCTGTTTGTGTATCAACAATAATCTTGCGGATGTTGCTCACTCCCTGTGAATAGGTTTCTACAAATCTATCACGTGCCATGTACAGTCCTCCTTTCAAAATGATGTATATACTATAATATATTTCGCTCTAAATGTCAAATATTTCATATATAAATATAAAAAATTACTATTCACGGCTATTCTAAGCATTATGCAAAAAAACAGCTGTGAATAGTAACATATAATTATTAAATCCTTTTAAAAATTTGGATAGCAATAATCTCAATCAATATAGTAGTGTCATACAACCATTGAATGGTATTTGAATAAAAAAAGTAGCCCAATTCCATCGGAAATGTGTCAGAACCAACAACGTTTGCTATCACGTTTGAGATAATCAGTAAATACAAAAAGGAAATGATGCTGGACTTTCCTATGATTTTCCAGCCCCGCTCATCCCGGTTTTGCTTTTGGACAAGTATAACGTATTTCTTACATTTTGTCGAATAAGCATAATCGCTCTTTTACAAATTGCCAGAAATATGTTATACTAAAAATGGCGGCGTAAAATCAGACATGAAAGGCAGTGGTTCAGTGGCAGGGAAAAACAAGTATACATTTGACAGTAAAATTCATGTATATCGTGCAACAAAAAGAATGACGCAACAAGAACTTGCCGATTTAGTTGGCGTATCCCGTCAAACCATTATGCAGCTTGAACGAAACCGCTATAATCCGTCTATGTTACTGGCATATGGTATTGCAAAAGTTTTTGGTGTGACCATTGAAGATTTATTTGATTTTTCGGAGAACTAGAGCGTGTTTGAAGAGAATGAATTTTCAAACACGCTCTGACAGATGCAAAAAAATCGCAGGTTAACCTACGATTTTTTTGCATTCGGCCAAGACAAGAATAGTAAGGACCTATAAATAATTAAATGAAATTTTCTTTGCACTCGGAAAAACATTCTTCGCAATTTGTTCATTTAATTTATTTACAGTTCCTAACGTTTTCTTTAATTTTTTCGTATTGTTGGATCTTGAAAAATAGTAGTATTGGGAGGATGGCAGGTAAATATCAAAAAGCAAACAAAAAGGATACACACCAAAATACATAGTAAAGGTGAATAAGGTTCCAGCCGACAGGACAGTGTGAGTTTGTAAGAAAGCCAAAAAGCGATAACGATACTCAAAATAAAGGTACTGATATCCAAGATAAAAATATTCGTACCAAGAAAAAAAGTATAAGTATAGTAAAAAAGTGGAATTAGAAATGTGCCCACTAAAATTCCAAAACTTAAAGCAGAAGTAATACAGGAATATTTTCTGTGGAATTTCAAAATCATGATCAATGAGTATATTAACATTGGGAAGAATACTAATTTCATGTGTTCCCATATAGATTCATTAATTGGCGTAAAAAGCCCTGCTATATGATTGTTTCCAGTCCAACCATATAGAAAATGAGCAAGTGTTCCTGTGATTAGAACAAAAATTATTCCAATCACGGTATATCGTTTTAAATGTTTCATAGAAAATACCTCTTGAATAGAGTATATGCAGCTGAGAAATTATTATGTGTTTTAGAGTGTGTTTTATGCTAAAAGTACAAGTTTTGTGGCGCCATTTTGCATGAATTTTGCAAAATGTGTGCATACAGCCTTGAAAACGCTCTAACAGGAACCATCTCAAAAGACTAAGGAAAGGGACAGGAATTATTATCTTGTTCTTTTTTATATGTTGTGATAGAATAATCCGTGTATGTTATTAGAAATAGCATCTGACGGAGAAATAAGCACAAAGGAGGGAAACTACATGAAAGCCTATGCAAAAACGGATGTTGGCAAAAAGCGGAGCATGAATCAGGATTTCTTTTATTGCAGTGAAAATGTAGTAGGTAGTTTCCAAAACCTGTTTATTGTTGCAGACGGTATGGGAGGACATAAAGCAGGAGACCATGCTTCCAAACTATGTATATCGGGCATGGTGGAATCTATCAAAAAATCGGGGCATAAAACGCCTGTGACAATATTTGAAGAAGCAGTGAATGCTGCTAATGCATTAATTTATCAGGCAGCACAAGAACATATAGAGTTTGAAGGGATGGGAACGACGATGGTGGCATGTACAGTTGAGAATGACACCATGTATGTTGCCAATATTGGTGATTCCCGTTTGTATTTACTGCGGGATACGATTTCGCAGATTACAGATGACCATTCTTTGGTAGGGGAACTTGTTAAGAAAGGAAACCTGACAGAGAGTGAAGCGAGAATCCACCCACAGAAAAATATTATTACCCGTGCGCTGGGAACGAGCCAGCATGTACATGCAGATTACTTTGAGATATCGATTCGGGAAGGGGATATTATTCTTTTGTGCAGTGATGGATTGTCCAATATGTTAGATGATGAGGATATGGAATATATAGTAAAACGTTGTGATACATTAGAAGAAGCGGCGAAAGAATTAGTAGAACAGGCGAACCGGCATGGTGGTGATGACAATATCACAGTTGTGCTTGCGCAGGCAGAGTAGAGTTTGGGACCGCATGGAAGGGAGAATGGAATAAGAATGATCAGTCCAGGCATGTTATTAAGTGAAAGATATGAAATTATAGATAAAGTCGGCTCTGGTGGTATGGCAGATGTATATAATGCAAAAGATTTGCGTTTGAATCGGAATGTTGCCATTAAAGTTTTAAAACTGGAATATAGCAATGATGCAAAGTTTGTATCGAAGTTTCGGGTGGAGGCCCAGTCTGTTGCCGGGCTGTCTCACCCCAATATAGTAAATGTATATGATGTTGGGGAAGACGATACTTTATACTATATTGTAATGGAATTAGTGGAAGGGATTACCTTAAAAAAATTTATCGAAAAGAAGGGAAGGCTTGAGATTAATGAAGCAATCGGAATTGGAATCCAGATTGCGCAGGGAATTGAAGAGGCACATAAAAATAATATCATTCACAGGGACATTAAGCCACAGAATATTATTATATCAAAAGAGGGGAAAGTAAAAGTAACGGACTTTGGAATTGCAAAAGCGGCGACGTCCAATACAATTACCTCCAATGCAATGGGGTCGGTACATTATATTAGCCCAGAGCAGGCAAGAGGCGGCTACAGTGATGAAAAGAGTGATATCTATTCGCTTGGTGTTACGTTATACGAGATGCTTCTTGGAAAAGTGCCCTTTGAAGGGGATAGTACCGTTACTGTGGCGTTTGCCCATGTACATGAAGAAGCGGTGCCTTTAGAGGAAATTGATGGTATGATTCCGAGGAGTCTATCAAGGATCGTACAAAAGTGTATGCAGAAAAAGCCAGATATGCGTTATGAAAGTGCCGGGGCATTGATTATGGATTTGCGTCGTGCCGTTTCTGATCCGGATGGTGATTATGTGGAAATAAGCGAGCCGGTCAATGATTCACCGACGATTATGATAACAGATGACGTTGTACGTGCTGTAAAAGAACCACCACGTACTCCTCACAGACCAAAGCAGGAGGAACTTTTACCGGAAGAAGAGCAGATGTTAAATGAAGATGCCTTAGATCCAAAACTGGAACGCATTTTAAAAATCTGCAGCGGTGTCGTTGCGGTTATTATTGTGGTGGTTATTATCTTGTTGGTGGGAAAGGTTGCCGGATGGTGGGGCGGCGGTTCCAAAGAGGATGACAAAAGTGTGGTATCGTCACATGCCGGTTCTTCCGCTTTACCATCTGTGTCATCTCTGCCGGATCAGATTTTTGTTCCAGATCTGTCAGGACACACTCTGGAAGAGGCAGAGAAACTTTTGGAGGACAATGGCTTAAAATACACCCTGGAAGAGGTAGAGTCTGATAAAGAAGCCAATATGGTAATCCGTCAGGAGCCGGAAGCCGGCACTCAGGTAGAAGAAAATAGTTCTGTTACCATTTATTACAGTGTCAGGAAAAGTGATGTTGTCATTCCGACTTTGGTCAATTATTCTGTCGACGCTGCAAAAGCAGAATTGGAAAGACTGGGACTTACTGTGGCTGGTACTTCAAGAGAATATAGTGATTCTGTAGAAAAAGATAAAGTGTGTGGTACAGATCCGGTAATCGGAACCAGTGTTAAGAAGGGAAGTTCCGTTCGCATTATTATCAGTGATGGACCAAAGAATGAGCTTGTTACTGTGCCAAATATTCTTAGCAGAACGGAAGATATTGCTTTGGAACGGCTGGCAGATGTAGGATTGCGGGGCAGTAGAGAATCCTATGCTTATTCGGATAAGTATAAGAAAGACAGAGTTATGGCACAGTCTGTCAAGGCAGGGACAAAGGTGGAAGCAGGGACGATGATTGAATATACCATCAGTCTTGGGCCACGTCCGGCAGAACAGGAGGAGCCTACCCCAGAGCCTACAAAAGCACCATCGTCTGCCAGGTATGTGGGAACGGTAACGGTCAGCAATCCGTTTGACTATGAAGGGGATTCTGGTGTTGTCCAACTTGTATTGGCACAGGACGGAAAGAGCCGTACTGTATATAAGGGAACCTTAGGATATGAAGATTTCCCAAAAAGCTTTGAAATTGATGGCTGGAGTGATAATAACGGTACTGTGACCATTTCCGTAGACAATAAAATTCTTGACGGTATCTCCTTTAATGTAGAGTTTAAAAAGGTGCAGTAGATGAGAGGAAAGATTATTCGGGGAATTGCGGGATTTTATTATGTCTATGTACCAGAGATGGGAGTTGTGGAATGTAAGGCAAAGGGAGCGTTCCGCAATCAGAATATTAAACCGCTGATTGGGGATGATGTGCTTTTGGAGCTGACAAAAGAGGAAACAAAGCAGGGAAATATTGTAGAAATATTAAAGCGGAAAAATCAGTTGATTCGTCCGGCGGTGGCAAATGTGGACCAAGCAGTTGTTATTTTTGCCGTTTCCTATCCAAAGCCGAATCTGAATCTGTTGGATCGTTTCTGGCTGATGATGGAAACGAAAGAAATTCCAACCGTTATCTGTTTTAACAAAACAGATGATAAAGGGCAGGAAGAATTAGAAGAGTTGACAGGCCATTATAAAAAAAGTGGCTGCCGTGTCTGTATGACAAGTACCATAACAGGGGACGGAATAGCAACTTTAAGAACTTGTCTTACTGGTAAGACAAGTGTATTTGCTGGCCCTTCCGGTGTTGGAAAGTCTTCCGTGATGAATACCCTGTTTCCAGAGGCAAAAATGGAAACAGGGGAAATCAGTGAAAAAATAAAGCGTGGAAAACATACAACAAGACATTCTGAACTGTTTTATCTGGGACAGGATACTTTTGTGATGGATACACCTGGTTTTACTTCATTGGTGCTGCCAGATATGGAAAAAGAGAAGCTTCGGGAATATTATCCAGAGTTTCATCCGTACCATGAGGAGTGTCGTTTTTTGGGATGTGTTCATATCAGTGAACCGGACTGCAGGGTAAAACGTGCAGTTGCAGAAAAAGAGATTTCTTTGAAAAGATATGAAAATTACAAACAGTTTTTTGAGGAAATCAATTCACGTAAAAAGTATTAAAAGGACAGATTTGGAGAGGTGTTACGATTCACGGCTGGTTTTTCGCATGATGTTTGAAAAGCTGTGAATCGTAACAGAAAGGTATGGTCAAAAATATGAGTCGATTGGCACCATCAATTTTAGCGGCAGATTTTAATCGGTTGGGAGAACAGATTAAGCAGGTGGAACAGAGCGGGATTGAGCTTTTACATATTGATGTAATGGATGGGATGTTTGTACCATCGATATCCTTTGGAATGCCTGTGGTTGCATCAATCCGGAAAGAAAGCAGTCTTTTTTTTGATGTACACATGATGGTTCAGGAACCAATACGGTATATTAAAGAATTTATAAAGTTGGGCGCTGATTTGATTACTGTCCATGTAGAAGCCTGTAAGGATGTGGCAGGAACCATGCAGCAGATTAAAGCGCAAAATATAAAATGCGGGGTTTCTATTAATCCTGAAACACCAGTCAAGGCAGTTCTTCCTTATCTTGAACTGGCAGATCTGGTACTTGTAATGAGTGTCCGTCCAGGCTTTGGCGGACAAAAACTGATTACAGAAACATTAGATAAAGTAAGAAAACTGGCAGAAATAAGAAACGAAAGAGGGTTGTCTTATCAGCTTGAGGTTGACGGAGGAGTCCATCTGGGAAATCTGCGTGATGTTGTTTCTGCCGGAGTAGATATTATTGTTGCCGGAACAGCAGTTTTTGATGGTAATATTACAGAGAATATCAGAAAAGTAAAGGAGGTTATTGAGGATGCTTCTTGAGAATATTTCAATTGGGAGAACTTTGGAAATTTTTATAGAACGGGACGAATACCGTTATCATTTCACCAGTAAAGTGGAAGACACTAATGAGACTAGGGTATGTGTTACTGCGATTGCTTCATGCGGCAGATTTTTTAGTTTTTTACCAAAAGATAAGGTTCGTATTCTGTATCGGGAAGATGATGTTATGTGGGAATGGAACCAGGTAAATCCAGGTCTTGCTAAATTAGAGGGAACGCCAGTACATTATTTTCAGATTGTAGATAAGGGGCAGTCCTATAACAGAAGAAATGCTTACCGTGTCAAACTTCTGGAAGATATGAAATTTGGGTATTATCAGCTTCCGGGAAGAAAGGATAAGATCTCACAGCTTCCGCTGCCAGAGGGGTATGATAAGATGGAGCCAAAAGAATTGGAAAACTGGCATCAAACAATGCCGGAACCGATCTATATAAAAGGCATGATTAAAGACATCAGTGAAAATGGAGCAGGAATTTATACAGATAAAAATCTGGAGATGGAGGACGAATTGTTTTTTGAAATTCCATCCTCCTATGGGAATCTGTTAGTCAAAGTATTTATTATTCGAAAGGAAGAAATGGAGTCTGTGACAAACCGTTTTGGATATTATTATGGATGTGCCATTGTAGAGTCTGACCAGAGGCTCTTGCGGTATATCTATGATCTGCAAAGAGAAATTTTAAAGAGACAAAAGGCAATAGAAAACGCACGCCTTTATGGAGAATAAAAAAGAATGGCTGGAACAGTATTAATGATTGCTGGCGGTGAAGTGGATCTTACCTTTGCCAAAAACTTTATCAATCAAATAGAATTTAATGTGGTGGTCTGTGCGGATTCCGGCCTGGATGCCGCTTTTAAGCTTGGGCTTCCGGTACAGTACGCAATGGGAGATTTTGACAGTGTGTCAGAAAATGTTTTGCGCTATTACCAGAGTGCTGCCAGAGAGGGCATACAGACTGAATTTGTAGAATATCCGGCAGAAAAGGATGCAACGGATTCCCAGATTGTTTTGGAATGGATTGTAGAACGGTTTCCATCAGAAATATATATTCTGGGGGCAACCGGAAACAGGCTGGATCATTTTCTGGCAAATCTTACGATTTTAATGAAGCCGCTTTCCTATGGGATTCCGGCTTATTTGATTGACGGCTATAATAAAATATATCTTCTGGACCACAGCCACGTGTTCCGGCGCAAAGAGCTTTTTGGAACTTATATTTCTTTTCTTCCCCTGACAGAACGGGCGGTGGTATCTTTAAAAGGATTCCGCTATGAACTGGACAGAAAAGAAATGACAATCGGTGACAGTCTTGGTGTTAGCAATGAAATCGGGAAAGAAAAGGATGCTGCTTTGATGATACTGGAAGAGGGGATTTTGATTGCGATTGAGTCAGGGGACAGGCGTTGTAATGAGGAATGATGATAAAAGGTTTTGCAAATAACAGGGAGAAAAGACATGAGTGTATTTCAGGTAGCGTTAAAAAAAGTAGTGGACGACAGTTATGAGATTGAAACAGGATTTCATTTGGAAGACAAGCTGATGGAAGATTTAAAGAAAGGGCTTGCAGGAAATATTAAAAAATATGCGGTAATTACAGACAGTACCGTACAAAAACTCTATGCGGAAAAGATTTGTAACTTGTTACAGGAAACGGGTTATCAGGCAAATCTTTTTGTTTTTCCGGCAGGAGAAAAAAGCAAAACAAGAGAAACCAAGGAATTTATTGAGGATTCCATGTTGGAACAAGGCTATCGAAGAGACTGCTGCATTATTGCGGTTGGCGGTGGGGTTGTGACAGACCTTGCAGGATTTGTTGCCGGGACGTTCGGAAGAGGCGTGCCGTTTATCAACTATGCGACAACATTGTTAGCAGCCGCAGATGCGTCGGTGGGTGGGAAGACAGCGGTCGATACACCGCTTGCAACTAATTTAATTGGACTTTTTAATCAGCCACAAAAAGTATATATTGACATTGCAGCCTGGAAAACACTTCCTGAGAGGCAACTGAAAAGCGGTATGGCAGAAACCATCAAACATGCCTGTATGGCAGATCATTCTTTCTTTTATTATTTAAAAGATAATATGGAAAAAATTATGAAAATTGACCAGGCTTCCTGTGAATATATTGCGGAAATGAACTGCAAAATCAAGTATCAGGTGGTAGAAAAAGATGAGAAGGAAAGTGGTCTTCGCGAGATTCTAAATCTTGGACATACTGTGGGACGTGCCATTGAAACAGTCAGTGATTATCAACTGCTTCATGGGGAAGCGCTTTCTATTGGAATGACAGCTCAGGTAAAATTAGCTGTTAAACTTGGGTTTATGACAGAAAAAGAGGCAGAAGAAGTGATTTCTTTACTGCAAATGGCAGATTTGCCAACAGCCATTCCAGAATATATTGACCGGGAAGAACTTGTCAAAAAACTGTATACCGATAAAAAAGTCAGGGATGGAAAGCTCCGTTTTGTTCTGCAAAAAGGAATTGGAAATATTGTAGAATTCGAAGAAGGAGTTTATGCAACACCAATTGCAGAAGAGATGGCAAGGGAGATTATTTTAGGGTTACCATAAAAAAGCACTCTGGCTTTTTTGTTTTTATTCATTGTTTTCTACAACGCTTTTCCATGCACGGCACAGCCTTTCCAGGTTCCATGCGGCATTTGCCGGACTTGTGGATGGAAGCTTGATAATCTCTTTGCCAATCTGCTCTTTTGCGTATTTACAATATAAGTCATATGCTTTGGTTCCATTGGCATAAATCGTATGTATCGAAGAATGATCTAAGACTTGTCTGAAATCATTAACGACCACATTTTTAATGGAGCTGTCACTGGAACCAATAATGTCACAAGATGCAATGACATCCCAGACTGCAATGTTGTTTTCCAGAAGAAGGCGTTTCTTTTCTTCGATTGTCTGTGGCACAGAATTATTCGTGAGATGGGCAATCACTTTCCAGAAACGGTTCTGTGGATGACCATAATAAAATTTTTGTTCTCTTGACTTTACCGATGGAAAAGACCCCAGAACCAGAACATGGCTCTTTTGGTTATACACCGGCAAAAACGTGTGTGTTACATGAGTATATTCTTCGTTTTTTTCCATAAGCTATTCCTCTTTTATGTAATAATATAATGTAATATACAATGTGTTGTTCTTCGCTTTATTAATAATCTTTTGCTAATTTTGCAAATTGTATTTTCCTGTTCCAGTTTCAAGATCTAATTTTATTTTATTGTGTTTAAATTTCTTTCTATCTAAGAATTTAAGTGAAATTTCCACGTCATTCCAATCAGATTTTTCTGTATTGTAATTAGATCTATTCTCGTTTTTGCAATGTAAACAGAAATGTTTTTTGGCAAGATTTGCCATATCATTTATCTTATCATTTCTATATACAGTGTGTAAGATAATGTCTGTGATTTCTATTCCTAAGATACCAGAAAGTGCGAGAATATTCTGTATCGCACCATGAAACTGTTTTTTTATTTCTGTTTCCCATTTATTTGTGCTAATCGTTTTTTTCATTTCAAAGATATGTGCCTTCCAGCTGGTATCTGTATTTTCGAATAGTACATAATCAGCACATTTTTTATTTAAAAAGTATTCCGGTTTACTGTTTTCAAGTTTTTGAATTAATATACATTTATTGACAAGCTGTATTTCCAAGTCTGCCTCGCCTTCACCCTTTTCTGTCAGATGTAGACTCTGATCGGATACCTTTACAAGTTCTGGTTCCATTAGCTGTATTCTCTCTTGTAATTCTGCTCGAAACATTAGTCCTCCTCAATTATTTTAATTTGCTCATTTAAATTTTCTAATGTATTATAGAAAGTCATTGCTTCAAAACCAAATTCACCACATGGCAGTTTTGTCACAATAGTTTTCTGGTTGTCATCGACATTGAATTGATAAACATTTACTTTTTCCTGATTAATCCAGTCACATTTTTCGTATCCTAATTTTTTTCTGATAACTTCACGATTTTTTGAACTTGCCAGTTTAATCATATTATTGATATGCTGAAGAATAATGTCACTGTGTGTTGTAACAAATACTGGGATTTTGGAATTGACAAGCCTGATAAGAACCCTTGCCATCTCAACTTGAAGCTGTGGATGCAGGGATATTTCGGGTTCTTCGATTAAAACGGTCTCAATTTTTTCATTTTTAAGAAACAGCAATATCGGTGTCAGTTCTGTTACTACTCCTGATGCAATAAACATTGGAAGCATAGTATTTGTTCCAGTTGGATGATAGAAAATATCCTGTGTAGGCATATCAGAAACGGATATTTGGCCGCCTATAATCTTATTTTCAATAATATTTACTGCAGATTGTGTCCTGTTTGTTGTATGCCATTCATCATCTGTTAAATCTTTCTGGGTAATTCCACTTAATTTTGTCAGAAAATCACTATTTGGCCTTGTTAGTAGATTTTTTTGTGTTGTATTAAGGTTAAATTTATCTTGTAAAGCACTTCCAATCAGAGATTTATAAGTTCATATATAGCCTGTGCGTGCTGTTGGAAAATATGTGGAATATCCATTCCAGTTTTCTTCCCAACTTCCTTTTATCATATATTTTATAATATATGATAAAAGGAAGTTGTAATTATAATCTTCGTTTTTTGATGCACTACAACCATGCCATGTTATAGGAAAACCTTCTGTATTTATTCCATATAAAGAAATAAATTCTTCACGTTCTGTTGCAGGAGATAATATATAAGCTAAAGCAAATCTGTTCTCTTTTTTGAATTCCAAATTTAAGGTTTCTATATCAATTCGTTTATTAAATAAATTTTTGATAAATTTGTCCTTATTCAAAGTCAGAAGTTCATTAAGAACATTTTCAAAAGCTTTTATTTCTTCAAAGGATAATTCTATCGTTTGAGTAGAGGTATCCGCATTTTTATAGATTGCATCAATAACTTTTGTACATTGTATATAGCTTTCTGACGCTTGTTAAATTGATATTGCTCAAAATAAAAATCCACATTGAGTAATCCATAAATTAATGTCATAAGATAGCTCTTGCCGCTATTGTTGTCACCAACAAATAATGTCATTGGAGCCGCTTCTATATCGGCGCATTTAATCTTTCCAAAATTTTCCACGTGCATCGTCCATGTGTTCATTATTTCTATATTCTCCTTGATACCTTCCATCTTAAATTTTCAAACACGCTTTAATCAGCCGTGAATAGTAACTATTTTATCAGTTTTTATGAAAAAAGCAAGGATTTCCTGTTTTATAAAAGGCAGTTGACAAAAGCAAGGAAAGGAGATATACTTACTACATTACTTGAGTAATGTAGTAGTGTTAAAGATTGGCAGGTGATGAGGTGAAAATTGATTTTAATGATGTTGTACCAATTTACATTCAGATTGCCGATGCGATTGAGGATGATATTTTAGCGGGCAGGCTAAGGGAAGGGGAAAACTGTTATTCTCAGATTCAGATTGCAAAAGAGGTAAATATCAATCCTGCAACAGCGGCAAAGGGGATTCGTGTATTGGTAGAACGTGGTGTATTAAATAAAGTGAGGGGGCAGGCTATGACGATAGCAGAAAATGCGGTATCGATGATTAAGGAGCGGAAACTGGATCAGATGTTATCGGAGATGATTGAAAATCTGGTCAGGGAGTCAAAGAAGCTTGGTGTTTCAGAGGAAGGGCTGGTTGAAAAAATCAGGCAGATTTATGAAAAAGAATAATGGAGGATGGAAATGGAAGAAATTGCGATTCAGATTGACGCTGTTCGAAAAAAATATCATAAAAATACAGCGCTGGATGGAATTACGGTGCAGATTCATGAAAACCGTATGATTGGGCTGATTGGCGCAAACGGAAGCGGCAAAACGACACTATTGAAAATTTGTGCCGGCCTTGAGGAGAAAACCAGTGGAAATGTATTAGTTTATGGGGCAGATGTGACAAAGGATATTGCTGTCTGTGAAGAGGTAATTTATTCTATGCATGATCTGCCGGTAGGGAGACAATACAAAATTGGAGAGATTCTAAAATTTTACGATATTTCCTATCCGCATTTTGATAAGGTGTTTTGTAAAAGAGTGTTGGAGCTTTTTGGAATTTCTCTCAAAAAAAGCTGCCGTATGTTGTCGCAGGGACAAAAAAGCTTGGTGCATTTTTCCTGTGCTTTAGCGACAAGATGTAAGGTGACATTACTTGATGAATCATTTATTGGTATTGACATTGAAAAGAGAAAGAAGGTTTATGAAATCCTGCTTCGTGATTTTATGGAGCATCCAAGGACAATTGTGCTATCCAGCCATAATCTGTCTGAAATAGAGGGGATTTTATCAGAAATGCTGCTGATTCACGAGGGGAAAATGGTTTTTTACCAGGAGATGGATTCGGTTCGGGAGATGCTTTTTCGGGCAGATGGAAACGAAGAGGAGATACAGAGGTTTACAGAGGGGAAAGAGACGATATGTGTCAGGTCAAAGGAAATCGGAAGCTATGCTGTTTTAAAAGGTTCCATAACAGGTACAGCCGCAAAGGAGGCAAAAGCATGTGGCCTGCAGGTCAGTGCAGTGTCTCCGGAGGATGTCAGTATTTACCTTACCACAACCGAAGAGGGGAAGGAGCTTGAACATTTATGGGAGAATTAAACCAAACTTTACAGAAAAGAGAATGGGGTTCCAATGTCAGAAAGATTGCAGTGATCCGTCTGCTGCAGTGCAAAATGTTATATATTGGGCTGATTCTGTTTTTGGCGCAGGCTGTTAGCCTCGATTTATTTTTATTCTTTGTGCAGTACAAAGAAGGCAGGGGATATTCTGTTGTATATGAGATTGGGAATATACCATATTATACAGCGTTTTTCTTTATAGCACTTTTTGTCCTTGGAAGTTATACCATTTTAAGTGATGATAAAATCAGCATGTATCCTGGGACAGTGACCAGCCGTTTCTGTGCAAGGCTTTGCAGTGATTATTTGATTATTCTGGGATTTACTTTGCTTTATGGGGGATTTTACGCAGTAAACAGTATGATCTTGCATCTTCTGGCATGGAGGGAGTCCAATTTGAATGTACGAAATACATTTTCTATCCCGTATCTGTTTACAGGAATGCTTCAGATGTTTTGCGGATGTCTCTTTCTGTATAGTTTATTTGTCCTGTGTTATACATTTTTTACAAAAATAAAAGCAATAACTTCAACAGTTTTAACCGTAGTTGCCATTTTGCTGGCAAACTGGCTGACTTCGACAGAAAAGCTGGACTTATATTGGATATGGGATTTACTGACCGGAAAAAATATGGCACTTGGCACTTATCTGTTTTTTTTACTGGCTGGCTGGGGAATCTGTACTGTTTTATCCTTTTTGATTGCTTGTATGGTGGGAAGCTATAAAAAGCAGTCTTACTATCTGCTTTGGATTGTGCTGACAGGAGTGTCGCTTGGAGGAAGCACCTGTATCAAAGTGCAGCAG
This sequence comes from uncultured bacterium, assembly GCA_947651225.1. Taxonomy (GTDB): domain Bacteria; phylum Bacillota; class Clostridia; order Lachnospirales; family Lachnospiraceae; genus Butyribacter. The sequence continues at coordinate 55,035 of CANSYK010000016.1, forward strand.
TCATTATTGATTTATGGGGGTGATGCTATTACGGATGAGAGATATTCTTTTCAGATAAAAGAGCTTAGAAAAGACTTTATCTTTTCATTTAATGATGTAAAGCAGGGTAGTCAGATGATTGATCAAATTATGGAGGAAGGAATTGAGCAAAAGGAAGAGGGATATCGGTTACCTTTTTCTCAGGTTGCTGTTTTAACAGAAAAAGAGGCCAGGAAGGAAGGGTATTTAGAACCTGATTATTCTTTAACAGAAAACCAGATGTTGTTTCGGGTAGTGGCTCACAACATTTCTTATCGGAATCAGTATATCTATGAAAATACAATAAAAAGCCTTGACATATATCAGGAGGGCCATGCTGTTTTCTGGAAGAGGGAGCGGTGTGGCAATGTGATATCAACTGCTTTTGGAAAGGATTATCAGAAATGCCATGATACGGAATATAATATCAATCTGTATCTGGAGGGCTGGCCGGGGGATAGGCTGCAGGCAATTCTGGTAGTGGATGAGACATTAATGGAGATTTGGGAACAGAAAAATTCTGATGAATAAAACGGGAATTTTGTGCCGCCAACAAAAATGCGGCAGAATGGAGATTGTTATGAATGGAAAAAAAGAACAAAGCAGCACAGAAAACAGGATAAGACAGAATCTTCTCAACCTGATAAAACTGCAGTTTTTGCAAAGACGGTTTCTTTACCTGGGACTGATGCTTTTAGAATTTGGTTGTATGATTTTTGGAATCGTGGCAAATTTAAGAGAGCGTATCGGCTATGGAGGGGGAATTCATATTGCAGATATGAGTGGTATGCTGCAGTTTGGAATACTGCTTGTAGTTTTGAACCTTTGTCTTGGAAGTTATAATGCTGCAGACAATAAACAGATCAGTATGTATCCTGGTACAAGAACAACCAGGTACCTTTCCAGAATAATACTGGATATTCTGTTTCTTTTCTGTTTTACTGTCTGGCTGGTAGTTTTGTATCTTATGTCTTATGGTGTGTATAATGTAGCTTATCGTATTTTGCCGGATGTCAATCTGCTGTATTTCTTTTCGTGGAAGTATTTGTTTGAAGGCAGTATATGGATTTTTGCGCTTTTCATTATGATGTATGGATTGGTTCAGCTTGCCTATATTGTTATGTACTTTCTGGGGAGAAATGGTTATCTGATTGTATGGGGCTTTGGATTGTTTGTCTGTATACTGTTTGCCGGTATGCTGGCTCCAGTATATCAACTGCTCCATAAACCGTTGTCATGGAAAGAAGCAGTTGAAATATATTTTATGGCAGGCATTATTTCTATATTTATAAGCAGTGTCATTGTACTACGGAGAAAAAGACCGCCCCGTATGGTATATGGCCCGGTTGTTTTGTTGGTTGCAACAGCACTTATTTTTGAACTTGGCCTGAAACTGGCCATAGACTATCAGAATTTAGAGGGAGCGTATAATACGTTAGAATATGATATTATAGAAGAAGCAAAAGAGGAATCAGAGGAGAAGAGGATTTTTAAGGAATTTGAGATTTCCTGGGGAGAGGGAGACAGGATGAAATTTTTAGAAGAACTTGGCTGGATATTTTCAGAGAAAGCAGATGAGGAAGATTATACGGCAAATTGTCTGGTTCCACAAACAGAAATCATCTCAGTATCTGATATGAAATATAGAAAGGAAGCTTCCTTTGATGAAACAAGGGTGACAAAAGACACGTTTGTACTGCGGCTTGAAGCAATCGACGGAACGTATCAAGAAAAGCCAATTTATCAGGAAATTATGGATCAGATTGTACTGAAAAAGAAAAATAACCGACTTTATTACGATTGCAAGAGCTTCTATTATGTCCTAAACCTTATGTTTGGCAGGGTCAATAAATTTGCAGATACTGCGGAATATAATATCTGGGATTTGGGAGAGTACGACAGTGTTTCAGAAGGAATGTACCTGAAAGCAATTATAGACGAGGAAACCATGAAGGAGTGGGAACAAGTTACTGAAGTTATTATGTGATAATATAGCAGTAGAATATAACACATGTTAGATTGCATACATTATAAAAGACTCATGAATTCAGGAGGGAGCTTAATGGTAACTTTTGAGGGGAACGAATACTTTTACAACTGGAGATCAGATTCTGGGATTCTTTATGTGTATGATTCCAAACAGTATAGAATTGGAACAGCAGAGGTTGCGGATTTTGATAAAGAGTCGGAAACAATGAAAAAACTTATTGTTTTGGCTTTTGTTGAAGCTGTTGTTAAAAAGCACCACTTTACAAGTTTTTTGTAAAAAAGAATAACGTACAGGATACTTTGTTGTA
>CANSYK010000017.1 GCA_947651225.1 uncultured bacterium
TCAGGGCACTTTACGGACTTACACCGATTAGATTACGCCCATGCTGGGCGAACTAGCAGAAAAAGCGTAAACCCATCTGGATTTACGCTTTTTTGCTACTCGACGATATTAGTATAAATAAATTTTTCTACTTTGTCAAAGCTGAAATAACAATTATTTCCTTTTTGCCTGTTAACCTTCCAGCACCCTTGCCAGCTTTTCGATACCACCCTGCACAATCTCCAGGGATTTCAGAATATTCTCCACGCCGGAAACCTGCTCTTCCGTTGCCATGCTAATCTCATTTGTTGTCTCTGCTGATTTTTCCGAAATCTGCTCTAAACTGTTCATAGCATTCATCAGCGTATCCTTGATATCCACAATACTAAGCAGTTCCTGCTTCAAAGTTTCAATGATAGACAAAACTTCATCAGAGGATTTTATCATAGCCTCAAAAATCTGTATGGTATCTTCCAACTGGTCAGAAGATTCTTTTACAATCACGCCATTTTTATCCATAATCTGATTTGTTTCTTCTACTGTTGTAATGATATCCTTTAATATTGCATCGATTTCCTTTGTTGCGTTGGAAGATTGCGTTGACAATGCATTAATTTCATCTGCAACGACTGCAAAGCCCTTTCCGGCTTCCCCTGCCCTGGCTGCCTCTATCGCCGCATTCAGTGCAAGCAGGTTTGTCTGCCCTGCAATCTGGTTAATACTGTCTACAATCCCCGCAATCAGCGTAGATTTCTGTGACAGGGTGGTAACTCCGTCCGTAGCGTCCTGTGTCGCTTTGATATTCTCTTCGAATTTTTTAGAAAGCTCTGAAATAGACGCAATTCCCTCATCATTTTTTTCTTTCAGATGCGCCATATTATCCATGGTAACCATAACCTGTTTTTCGGAAACCCGTATCTTGTCATTTAAGGTATTGAAAATATCAATACTTCCGTTCACTTCCTCAATCTGTTTTTCTGAACTGTTTGAAATCTCTTCTGTAGATGCGGCAATATCCTGCGTACTCTGCTGGAATGTACTTAACGATACATGTATGCTGTCTGCTGATTCTTCCAGCCCCGTAAATGCCTGCCGCACATTATCCAGCAAACTTTCCACTTCTTTTTCGCTTTCTGCCACATCAGAAAAAAGCCTGAACGTCCTATCGGCAATAATGTAAGCAACCATTACTTCCAGGGCATATACAATCAATATAAAAATCCATACAATCAGGCTATGTAATTTTAAATAAGCCCCAGGGAATATAATCATTGCCACCACATTTACCACCACTGTGACAATCGCATTTACCTTTACCACAGATACATCATAATAGGCAATAATCATTACTGTAGCAAGAAAATACGCCTGTGTCATCGCACCAAACTTCCCATCGTTCCCAACTACCATGGTAAGAGCCCCTATCACAGGCATCAGGCTGGCATATAAAAACTTCGCCTTCGCCCCCAGGCTTTTTTCAGACAGTTTGATTAACAGCGCCAGCGGAACCATAATCAGAATCGTAGCGTCTTCAGCGGTTCCACTCAGGAAAAGCATTACAAATACAAATGCCGCAATTGGTATTAAAAGTCCCCATACCAAAAACATAATCAAATTCATCCGTTTTTCTTCGTTTTCTAGTAATTCAAGCTTCATAATACTGACCTCCCTAATATTGATATAATATGCATACGCATGTTGTGCCTGCCCCAACGGTCCAGAATATCACATAATCGCCAATATCCAGTTCATTATTTTCCAAAGCCCTGGCATAGGCTAACATTGGGCTTGTCGTCCCTGTATAGCCAAATTCATCTCCAATGAAGATAAACTTGTCCATACTTTCTCCCAGCTCTTTAGCAACATTCTCTATGTTTTTTAATGCAAACTGGGACAAAAAATACTTTTTAATATTTTCCTTCTTTAAATCATTGCGGAACAAAATTTCTTCAATGGATATCTTGGCACTGTAAAATGCCCCGCCCAAATCAAAATTATCCCATTTTACTAATTTATCCTGCGTTGACAGGCTCCTGTCCTTTATTACAGTAGACATTCCTTTTGCAGGAAGCAATATTTTATCATGGTTACTGGAATTTGTATAAAAATCGGAATCCAAAAAACCCCTCGACGTATTAAATATATTTTCAATCAGCATGGCGCATGCGGAATCTCCAAAATTGGAATACGTGATAGGTTCTTTGTAACGAGAATAGCGGTTCAACTGGTCTGCCCCTACAATCAGCGCATACTTCAGTCCCTGATTGTTCTGCATTACCCTTGAAACCTGCTCCAGCGCAACTAACATCCCGGCACAATTTGCGTTTAAATCATATACACCGCATTTTTGTCCTGCCTGTATCATAGAATGAAGTTTAATTGCATTTGTAGGCGCAATATACTCTGGAGTACCTGATGAAAATACAATCAACCCTAACTGGGAAGCCTTCACATGTGTCTTCTCCAGCACTTCACACGCTGCATGGAATCCCATTGTCAGCATGTTTTCTGTCTCATCATCTGAAATATATCTGCTCTTTCTGCCCGTTGCCTCCAACAGAGAATGAATATCCTTTCCCTGCTTTTTGTAATACTCAATAAAATACTCATTATCAACCTTTCTTGCCGGATGATAATAAGCAATCCCCTTTATCATTGCATTATTATTCAATGTTTCTCCTCCGTACCCAATATTTCATCTGTAATTTATGTATTCTTTAAAACCGCTTCTTACAAATACGCTTCTAAATAAAATAATTCTGCACAAGTCCATTCTGGAAGCCATACAGACACTATATAAACTGTAAATCCAGAACAGTCCTTTGTTCTGCCACACATGAAATACTATTTTTATACTATCATTTTTTAGAAAAAATTGCAAGTGCTTTCTTCACCATAGTTATTTCTATTATACTTAATCACACCTTCCTTCCAAATAAAAATATATCGACATTTTTCGACATTGCCTATCACGAAAAATATGTCTTTCATTCCGTTCATCCTTTGCTTTCCCAAAGTCTTTACACCCTGATTATTTATTGCTATAATGTAGGAAGAAACTGTAAATACTGGTTATAAAGAACTGCAGAAAAATAGCTGCTACAGTTCTTAAGGAGCAGAAAATGAAAAAAGAGAGGAATTTAAAACAAAAAATTATTTTTTATGTTATGTCTGTAGCAATCCTTGTTACGGTACTTAACACAACAATTATGTCTGTTGGCAGTATCCGTTCTACAAACAATGTCCTGTTAGACAATATGCAGATTACTGCCCGGACTGCCGCACAAAATATTACATCCAATCTGCATCTTCTGACAGAACGGATGTATAACTTTTCAACAGAAGCCGTTTTTCTGGACGATACGGTATCGCAAACAGAAAAGCAGGAACGCTTTAATGCAATCAAAAACCAGATTGAATTTCTCTGGCTGTCAGCTTATGATACTTCCGGGAAAAGGCTTTATGGAGACCTTATGGCACCAAGAGCGGTTACTAATACACAATATTTCTCTAAGATGACACAAACAGATAATCTTGTAATCGGGGAACCTTACTATAATAATACGCTTTTGCAGCTTTGTGTGGGAGCCCCGCTAAAGGATGAAAAAGGTGATACAAAAGGTTATCTGATTGGCAGTTACAAATATGACCTTTTAGATGATGTATTAAGCCAGTTAGTATTAGGAAATACCGGAAGCGCCTGCATCATAAATGAAAAAGGCGACATTATTGGCGACCGGAACAAGCAAAATGTTATTGACCGTAAAAATGTTTATGAATTGTATCCTTCCAAAGAAAATACTGAAAATTTTAAGAAAATAACTTCTTTCCAGACTGGCTCCACAGAAATGAAGCTTGGTTCTAAAAGATGCTATACTGGCTATTCGCCAATTCCAGGAACTAACTGGGCGCTGTTTTTAGAAGTGCCAAAAAGCGAATTTATGGATACCGTTAATATGTCCATCGTTGTTTCCATCATACTGTCTTTGGTACTGCTTCTTGTTGCCGGTGCAGTGATTGTTCCTGTTTCACAAAAAATTTCCAATCCACTGTCTGCTGCTACACAGCGGCTGCAGGCACTGGCAGACGGCAACCTGACAAAAGAAGTGATATTATCTGACAGTAATGATGAAACGGGTATTCTTACAAAAGCGCTTGCAAAGACAATTGCCAGTTTGAAATCATACATACAAAATATTGAAACCAGTTTAAGTGCATTGGCAGCCGGGGACTATACCATTCAGATTCCTGATACTTTCCATGGTGACTTTTCTTCTATAAAAAGTTCCCTTGAAAATATCACAAATGCCCTGAACCGTACAATGCTTCAAATGAACCAGTCTTCTGCTGAAGTGTCCGACTGTGCAAAACAACTTCTGGATGGCGCAAGGGCACAGAATGACCTCCTTCGTAATATGGAAGAAAATATGGCGGCCATCACCTCTTCTATTGAAAAAAACAAAGAGCATGTCCTGCAAATTGAACAATGCGCAGAAATGGCAAATCAAAAAACAGCTCTCGGGGACAGCTATATGCAGAATATGTTAGACTCTATGTCGCAGATTCACAAAACGGTAGATGAGATTTCAAACATCAGCCTGATGATGGAAAACATCTCCCGCCAGACAAATCTTTTGTCTTTAAATGCTGCCATTGAAGCTGCAAGAGCCGGGGAAGCCGGAAAAGGCTTTGCCGTTGTTGCCAATGAAATCGGAAGTCTTTCCAAGCAGACATCCGATGCCCTGATTGAAAGCGGGAAGCTGATTTCACGCTCCACAGAAGCCATTCAGGCAGGACTGGAAACAGCAGGCCAGACAGCGGAAACCTTCCGTGAAATAGCAGATCTGACCACGCAGTATCATACTATTTCCAACCAGCTTTCCGATACAGTAAAAGACCAGACGGATGCAGTAGAGCATGCCGAAGAACGGCTTATCAGCCTCCAGGAAATCGCTGGAAAAAATGATGAAATGGCAGCAGAATCCCTTTCACAGGCAAAAGATTTAAGAGACTTTGTCGCACAGGTAAAAATCAAAAAAGGTTAAAGTTCTTCTAACCATACAAAAAACTAAAAAACGCAAAATAAGCGTACGGAACAATATTATAAGAACAATGGAGGTATTAAACATGAAAAGAAAATTACTCTTCTTATTTTTAACTGCATCCCTGCTCCTTAGCGGCTGCGGTTCCCGCTCTGAAATGAAAGACGGCTTTTATACGGCTGAGATGTCCGATTATTCTTTTGGTTGGAAAGAATATGTCTGCATTATGGTAAAAAGCGGCAAAATCGTTTCCGTAGAATTTAATGCAAAAGACCCAAGCGGCTATATCAAGGCATGGGACAACAATTATATGAAAAATATGCTTCCTGTTTCAGGTACTTACCCAAATGAGTATACACGCTACTATGCTTCCGAACTGATTGAACAGCAGGCAGATATCAAAGTAGACGCCCTGTCAGGTGCCACAAACTCTGGCAATAATTTTGCAAAACTTTCTGCTGCTGTAATTAAACAGGCAACCAAGGGAGATTCCCAAACGGTTATTGTAGAATCAGAGGCAGAGGAATAAGGAACTTTAAACAGCCTGCCATCTGTAATATGGTATTTTACAGATGGCAGGCTACAGCTAAATGATAAAGAAGAAACTATTTACTGATTTTTACTATTTTGGCTTTTTTACTTATCCCTTTTTTATATAACAATTTTTTATAGGCTTTCAACTTAGAGGACGGAACCTTTAATTTTATGCTTCCCATAAGCTTTCCAAATGCATCAGCTCCCACACTTTTTTCTGTAAGTTTAGTAGTATTTACCGTAATTACAGACAGCTTCTTGCAATTGTAGAATGCTTTTTTCCCAATACTTTTTACATTCTTTCCAATTTTAAGACTTTTTAGTTTTTTATTATCTTTCAAAGAATTTTTTGCAATTGCAGTAACCTTACATTTTATTCCATTTATTACCACAGTATCTTTAATAACTATATTTTGTGTCTTCTTTTTAACGGATACAAATTCTACACTGCCCTCTGCCTTACTGTCAAGCGCTTTATAAACGATATTATCAACTTCATACTTTTTCCCTTTTTCCAGAGTATTCTTTTTATCATTTTTCCCTCCGGCAAAGGTATCATGGTATTTCTGGTTAACAGCAGTATCTATCCCATCTAAGTTTTGTGCATCTACATAACGGATATTATCATAATACACTTGTCCATCATAATCAGAATCTTCGTTATGAAGCGCAAGGATAACATTCCTAATCTCAACATTCTCGGAAAATGGATATTTCCCATACTCTTCTGGATTCCCATTGAAAGGAATGTACAAATAATATTTTAAAAGCTTTCTTCCCCCTGGTGTAGTTACCTCTTCGCCAGATAAAGGATCTACTGTAAATGCACCAGACTGATACCAGTAGCCATCACCATTTGGTATTGAGCATACTTCCATCTGCAGCTTGCCCTTTGTGGCTTTTCCTTTTTCAAGATATAGATTCATGGCAAGCGCATCATAATTAATGCATTCTTCATATTTAAAAATATTCATCGGACTTGTCAGCCTTGCACCATCTTCCCATTCATTTTTTCCAGGCTCCAGTTTTAAAGGAAATGATAACGCATGATTTCCTTCTGAGATTTCTTCAATGGTAATTTGGGTATAATCAACCTTTGAATCGCCTTCCTTCTTCCAGCCTTCCCTCTGCCCACTTTCAAACGTAAAAGGAAGGGAAACAAATGTCCCTGGATCATCCGGTATTACAGGCGCTTTTGATATGTCTCCATTATATATAGATTCAAAGCCAATGTTATCAAGATAAATCCCATTAGAAGCACCTAAAATAAAGGTAATATGACCTAATTTATCATTTGCAGGAGCGTCGCCGATGCCAACTTTCACAGACGCTTTTAATTTGCCGGTTTCTTCGTCTTTTGCAAAATCGCCTGCACCCAGAGTTACAGCATCAAGCTGTCCCCACCAGTCTCTGCCCTCTGTCTGTATGATTGGCTGAATTTCGAGCTTTTCATCTTTTAATGAACTGGCATCATCAATATACACATCAAATATTAAATCATTATAAATAGCATAGGCGGTTCCCAAATCCTGTAATGATACCCTTGGTCCATTCCATGGATTATCAACCGAATCCGGCGTTTTTGGCAGATACAGCATATAATTGCCCTTTACCTCTTTTACTTCCAGTTTATAATCCTCTGCTTTTACTGGGCTGTCTTCCAAAACAATGGCAGAAAGATTTCCATCTGAAAAATCTACAACCGTTTCTGATTTTCCATACATCGGCGCTTCCTCACCACGTATCATGGCCCGCACAAAATTTCCTGTAATTGACAGTTCATCCTTTGTCCACTCTGGTATTCCATCCCCATTATGGTCCGTTGGCTCAGAAGCGGTGTTTGCAACCATAGCAGCCGAAATTTCATTTTTCTTTGCCAACGACCAGGAACACCAGCTAATCTTCTTTTCTGCCAGAAAATCAAGCCATCTTTGGGAATAATCTATAAATGGCCCGCCATCGCCGGAAGCTTCGCTTGTCCCCCATTCCGTACAAAATACTGCCAGCCCATTTTCCAGTGCATTTTCTATTTTACTGCCTAACCAGTATTTCCCTTCCTCATCCACTTCTGTATCATGTGTTCCCGCATAAAAATGTACTGTATACATAATTTGCGGATTTTCCTTATCTTTGTCTGCTACTGGGTTGGAAACTGGCGCATCTACAAATTGGCTCCAGTTATCTGTCCCACAGATTACTATATTTTGTTTATCGTCTTTATCATATGTACGGATTGCATCTACAACGCTTTGATGATAAGGAAGCAGCTTTTCTTTCCACATTGCAGAAGCATTTTCTTCCGTGCTAAGCCCATTTGGCTCGTTTCCTGTTTCAAACAAAACATTTCCCTGGTCGCCATATTTCTGGGATAGATATGCAAAAAACAGCTGTGGTCCCCTGTACTCTGGATGGGCTTCCTTTATCTGTTTATATACTGCTAAATCTTCCCCTGCACTTAGATACTCTTCATCCATTGGGTCGCCAGGGCTTAAAATATGCCAGTCTACAAGGACATACATCCCCCTGTCCGTAGCCATCCTGATTCCCTCTTCTACTTTTTTAAGCATTTCCTCCGGCTTTGCCTTGTACCCTTCTTCTGAAACATACATTGCAAGACGGATGATATCACATTTCCAGTCTTTGGCAAGCGCATCAAATGCAGCTTCATTTAACACCCACGCCCCATCATCCCATTGAAGCCCAAACGTACTCATCCCCTTGAGCTGTACAGGATTACCATCCTGGTCGCACAACTGCCTGCTTATGGTCTCTTTTCCCTGAACATTTTTTTGGGAAGTAACAACTTGTACATCTCCATACTTCTCAAAAGCTGTTTTTCCTGATGCTGAAAAATCTGCCGCTGCTGCATTATATGCTGGAAACAACGTAAATGTCATAGCACCAGTAAGAATACATGTTAAAAGCCAATTAGTTCTTTTTTTCATCCGAACCAAACCTCCTTCATAATTTATATTATTACTTTGGAATAGTTTAACATAAGCATAACAGTGATTATATAATCCTAATGTCCTATATATAAAATTAATGCCCTTAATCTTATCCTGATACCAAAAAAAGCCTTGCAAGATAAGACGAAAACCGCCTCTTTCCTGCAAGGCTATATATTGATATCATTAATTAACCATTTTGTCCGGCACTGTCAAAGAAAAATCCTGCGAACTATCTGCAAATTATTTCACGACAGTTCCTTATTCCTGTTATGGCAGGTTCGTATACCCCATCAGGCTTTCATCCACTTCCTTTGCCACCTGGCGTCCTTCCTGTATTCCCCAGACAACAAGAGACTGGCCTCTGTGCATATCACCTGCGGTAAAGACTTTATCTGCGGAAGTCTTATAACTTCCGGCTTCGGTAGCCACATTCGTGCGCCCGTCAAGCTTCACCTGAAATGCTTTTGCAATATAATCCTGTGTTCCCAGAAAGCCAGCCGCAATCAAAACATAATCTGCTGGGATTTCAAATTCACTGCCGGCAACCTCTTCCATATTCATCCGGCCTGTTTTCGGATCTTTTTTCGGCTCTAACTTAACCAGTTTCACCTTCTTTAAGGCACCATTTTTATCTGCAATAAATTCTTTTACCGTTGCCTGATAAATCCGTGGGTCTTTTCCATATACGGCAATTGCTTCCTCCTGTCCATAATCTGTCTTACAGACACGCGGCCATTCCGGCCATGGATTATCCATTGCACGTTCATCAGGAAGTTTCGGCATCATTTCAACCTGCACCACTGACTTAGCGCCCTGGCGGACTGCCGTTCCCACACAGTCATTTCCAGTATCACCGCCGCCAATTACTACAACATTTTTTCCTTTGGTATCAATCCAGCCATCTTTGCTGCCAGAAAGTACATGCTTTGTTGAACGCATCAGAAAATCAACGGCAAAATAGATTCCTTTGGCTTCTCTTCCTTTTGCATTGATATCACGGGGATTGGAAGCGCCACAGCAGAGAATCACACGGTCATACGCTTTTAACAAATCTTCTGCCTTTACCTTCTTCCCAACATCGGCATTGACGATAAATTTTACGCCTTCCTCTTCCATTACCTTCTGTTTGCGGTCAATTACCCATTTTTCCAGCTTCATATTTGGAATACCATACATCAAAAGGCCTCCGATATGGTCATTTCTCTCATAGACTGTCACTTCATGGCCACGCTTATTTAACTGGTCGGCAGCAGCAAGCCCGGAAGGTCCGGAACCTACCACTGCAACCTTTTTTCCGGTACGGACCTTTGGCGGATCTGCTTCCATCAGTCCATTTGCATAACCATACTCAATAATGGCATTTTCGTTTGCCTTACAGGTAACGGGTGAATCATTTAACCCACAGGTACATGCCGCCTCGCAAAGAGCCGGGCATACTCTGGAAGTGAACTCTGGAAAATTGTTTGTCTGGCGAAGCATCTGCAATGCCTTTTCCATATTTCCACGATAGAGAAGGTCATTCCACTCCGGCACCAGATTATTCAAAGGGCATCCCGAAGCCATTCCATGAAGCATCATACCGGACTGGCAGAATGGCACACCACAGTCCATACAGCGAGCCGCCTGTTCCTTACGGCTCTTTTCACTCATTGGCACATGAAACTCATCAAAATTTTTAATGCGCTCTAATGGTAATGACGCTATATTGTCTTTCCTGTCATATTCTAAAAAACCAGTTGGCTTTCCCATATTCTTTCCTCCATTCCTTTCCTATGCCTGCTTCCTGTGCGCATAAAATGCCTCAATCTGCGCCTGTTCAAAGCCCAATCCATGCTCTTCCATCTTGGCAATCAACTGTAACATCCTGCTATAATCATAAGAAATAATTTTCTTAAACTTCGGAAGATATTCACTAAAATGATCTAAAATCAACTTTCCCTTTTTGGAATCGGTTGCCGTAACATGGTCCTGAATCATCTGCTTCAATTCCAAAACGTCATATTTATCCGTTACCGGAGCAGAAGAAACAAGCTCTTTATTTAACTTTAAGTATAAATCACTTTCCTCATCCAGCACATAGGCAACACCGCCGCTCATACCAGCCGCAAAGTTCTTACCCGTCTGACCTAACACGACAACCCTGCCGCCTGTCATATATTCACATCCATGGTCGCCGACACCTTCCACAACTGCTGTTGCACCAGAATTGCGGACACAGAAGCGCTCTCCGGCAATTCCATTGATATACGCATTTCCACTGGTAGCTCCATATAATGCTACATTTCCAACAATAATATTTTCCTCTGCTTCAAAGTTAGAACCTTTTGGAGGATACACCACAATCTTTCCACCGGAAAGCCCTTTTCCAAGATAGTCGTTGGAATCACCAATTAACTCTAAAGTCAGCCCCTTTGGAATAAAGGCACCAAAACTCTGCCCGCCGCTTCCGTGGCACTCTACTGTAATCGTATCTTCCGCCAGTTTATCTTCAAACATTCTGGTAATATTAGAACCAAGAATCGTACCAAGCGTGCGGTCAATATTGGTAACATCTGCTGTAATCCTTGCCTTTTCCCCTGTTTCCAGGGACTTTTTCAGCTTTGGTAAAAGCAGCTTTTCATCGATTGTTTTTTCCAATGCAAAATCATACTGATTTTTTGGATTAAAACGGTTCTCTTTTCTTTCCTCTGCAAAAGAAGAATCAATCACTGCACTTAAATCAACCTTCTTTGCCAGTTCGTTTCCATTATCTTTCACCTTAATCAAATCGGTGCGCCCAATTAAATCATCCACTTTGCGGATTCCAAGCTTTGCCATATATTCACGAAGCTCCTGTGCAATGAACTTCATAAAGTTTTCAACATATTCCGGTTTTCCTTTAAACCTTTTGCGAAGCTCTGGATTCTGCGTAGCCACGCCGACTGGACAGGTATCTAAGTTACATACACGCATCATCACACAGCCCATGGTAACAAGAGGTGCCGTTGCAAAACCAAACTCTTCCGCACCAAGCAAGGCTGCCACTAAGACATCACGCCCAGTCATCAGCTTTCCATCCGTTTCAATGCGGACACGGGAACGCAGGCCATTCATAATCAATGTCTGATGGGTTTCCGCAAGCCCAAGCTCCCATGGAAGCCCAGCATTATAAATGGAACTTCTCGGAGCAGCACCTGTACCGCCGTCATGGCCGGAAATCAGGATGACAGCCGCACCTGCTTTAGCGACACCAGCCGCAACCGTACCAACACCAGCCTCTGAAACCAGTTTTACCGAGATTCTTGCATCTTTATTACTGCTCTTTAAATCATAAATTAACTGCGCCAAATCCTCTATCGAATAAATATCGTGATGCGGCGGTGGAGAAATCAGGCTGACACCCGGCGTAGAATGTCTTGTTTTTGCCACCCAAGGATATACCTTTCCGCCCGGCAGATGGCCGCCCTCACCCGGTTTTGCCCCCTGTGCCATTTTTATCTGAATCTCTTTTGCACTGACCAGATAACGGGAAGTCACACCAAACCGTCCGGAAGCTACCTGCTTAATCGCAGAACAGCGGTCTTCTTTTTGTCCTGCAGTTGCCAGACGTTCCAGGCTTTCGCCGCCTTCCCCGCTGTTCGACTTTCCGTGAAGATGGTTCATTGCAATGGCAAGTGTTTCATGGGCTTCCTGTGAAATAGAACCATAGGACATTGCCCCTGTTTTAAAGCGTTTCACAATCTCATCCACACTTTCTACCTGCTCAATCGGAATTTCTTTTTTTGGATAATTAAAGTCTAACAGGCTGCGAAGCGTTACATTGTCCTCTTTTTCATCAATTGCTTTCGAATACATTTTAAACAGTTCATAATTTCCTGTCCATGTTGACTGCTGCAACAGATGAATTGTTTCCGGGCTATATAAATGCTCCTCTTTCTTTCCACGCTCCTTGTGCTGGCCACGGCTTTCCAGATTCAAATCTACCCCCAGATCAAGTGGGTCAAAAGCGGTAGAATGCTGCTCATTTACCTGCTTCTGAATATCTTCTAAAGTAATACTTCCCACACAACTCACTGTATCGGTAAAATATTTTTCAATCACATCTTCTGAAATGCCAATCGCTTCAAAAATCTTAGAACCCTGATAAGACTGAATCGTGGAAATTCCCATTTTGGACGCAATTTTTACAATTCCATGTAAAACAGCGGCATCATAATCATTTACTGCTGCATAATAATCCTTGTCAAGAAGCTTATTGTCAATCAGCTCCTTGATCGTACTATGTGCCAGGTAAGGATTTACCGCACAGGCGCCATATCCTAACAGTGTTGCAAAATGATGTACCTCCCTTGGCTCTGCCGTTTCAATAATCATTGCCACACTGGTTCTCTTTTTTGTTGTAACGAGGTGCTGCTGCATAGCCGCAACGGCAAGCAGGGAAGGAATTGCCACATGGTTTTCATCTACACCACGGTCACTTAAAATCAGGATATTCACGCCTTCTTTATATGCCCTGTCTGCCTCCAGGCAAAGGTGGTCTAACGCCTTTTTTAAAGAAGTGTTTTTATAGTAGGTAATTGGAATTACTTCACTCTTAAAGCCTTCTTTATCAATATCTTTAATTTTTAACAAATCAGTATCCGTCAAAATCGGATTACTGATTTTTAATACTTTACAATTTTCTGCGCTCTCCATCAGCAGATTGCCATCTTCCCCGATATAGACACTGGTAGAAGTAACAATTTCCTCTCGTATTGCATCAATCGGAGGATTGGTAACCTGTGCAAACAACTGCTTAAAATAGTTAAACAACGGCTGCGGTTTATTGGAAAGCATTGGAAGCGGAGAATCCGTTCCCATAGAAGCAATCGGCTCACTCCCATTCTGTGCCATCGGCAGAATCGATGTTTTATATTCTTCATAAGTATAGCCAAATGCCTTCTGAAGCTTTGCCCGCTCCTCATCAGAAAACTCTATTACCTTCTGGTTTGGAATCCGAAGTTCTTTTAATGCCACAAGATTACTGTTAAGCCATTCCCCATATGGCCGGCGTGATGCAAATCCCTCTTTTAATACTTCATCATCAATCAGCTCGCCCTTTACAGTGTCCACTAAAAGCATACGTCCCGGCCTTAAACGGTCTTTCCTTACAATTTTCTCTGGCGAAATCTCAAAAACACCTACCTCAGAGGATAAAATCAACTGGTCATCTGTTGTAATATAATAACGGGACGGACGCAGGCCATTGCGGTCAAGCACTGCCCCCATTAAATCACCATCGGAAAAGAGAATGGAAGCCGGGCCATCCCATGGCTCCATCATCGTTGCATAATACTGATAAAAATCACGTTTTTTCTGGCTTAGGCTCTTATCATTTTCCCAAGGCTCCGGAATCGTAATCATAACAGCAAGCGGAAGCTCCATGCCGCTCATCACCAAAAATTCCAATGTATTATCCAAACGTGCAGAATCTGAACCGCCTGGATTGACCACCGGAAGAATTTTGTGAAGCTCACTAGAAAGCAATGGAGACTCCATGGTTTCTTCACGCCCAAGCATCTTATCTGCATTGCCAACAATCGTATTAATCTCACCATTGTGGACAATAAACCGGTTCGGATGCGCCCTCATCCAGCTTGGATTTGTATTCGTACTAAAACGGGAATGGACTATTGCAATCGCTGATACATAATCCTTATCCATCAAATCTGTAAAGAACTGGCGAAGCTGTCCCACCAGAAACATCCCTTTATAAACAATCGTCCTGCTGGAAAAAGAAACCACATAGGTATCATCATTACTCTGCTCAAAAACACGGCGTGCCACATATAATTTGCGGTCAAAGTCAAGCCCACGCTCAATCTCTTCCGGACGCTTTACAAATGCCTGCATAATGCATGGCATACATTCCAATGCCTTATGTCCAAGGATTTCCGGTACAATTGGAACTTCTCTCCAGCCTAAAAATTCAAGCCCTTCCTTCTGGATAATGACCTCAAACATCTTCTTTGCCTGGTTTTTCATCAATTCATCCTGTGGAAAGAAAAACATACCGATTCCATAATCTCTTTCCTCGCCAAGCTCAATCCCCAAAGGCTCTACTGCTTTTTTAAAAAACTTATGTGAAATCTGAAGAAGAATACCGACACCATCTCCTGTCTTTCCTTCTGCGTCCTTGCCGGCTCGATGTTCCAGCTTTTCTACAATATCAAGAGCACCGGATACCGTATCATGCGTTTTATTTCCTTTCATATTGACAATTGCGCCAATTCCACAGTTATCATGCTCAAAACGCGGATTATAAAGACCTCTTTTCTCATGGTCCACCGCTTTTGAAGCTTCCCTTATTACATTACTCTGGGTTTCCTTTTCCTGCATTGTTTCATTCCTCCTTATTTGGTAACTGCCTTGCGAATAATTAAAAATTAATTTACCAGCTATTATCTTATCTTCCCCACAGTTTTTCATTAATATCTACTATAAAACAATAAAAATTGCCCCTGTAACAATTCTATTGTTCCAAACAAAAAAAGAGGTCAGCAAAAAAACGCTGAACCCCTTTGTTCATCAACTTTGATTATCGTATCATATCTTTGAAAAAAAAGCAATACCCTTTTTTCAGTTTCCCCATTTTCCGAACCACAAAGTGACCGTGATATAGTAACAACACAGAAAAAATGGGGGAACTCAAATTGAATAAAGGCTTTACACCTATTACATAATCTGTTATGATTAAAATGCAACAATCAATACAGATTTAAAAGAAAGCAAGGTGATTGTATGACACTAGAAGAGCAAAGACAAGCTGCTATTATCACATATGTTAATTTGATGAGAATTAAAGCTCATGAAACGGGTGAAAATAAAGAACTTGATTATCAAATCAAAGTAGCAAAAATTGTATTGCAAAATTTTGGTCTTGATTATTCAGAACTTGAATTTTAAAATTTCTTAACAGTACCTAAGCAATTAAAAAAGTAAAACTATAAAATTAAACGAATTATTTAAAGTATTTTAGCAATTATATGCATCAGCATTTTTGTGTTATCAGTTATCAAAATAGCGCCTACAGAAAAGGAACTCATCAAAGCTGAACCAGATATTGTCCCCTATTACGATATTCCATAGTCATTTTGGAAACAATAAACGTGTTTTCCTATTTACATTTGATTTCTTATGAAACCCTAGAGCGTGTTTGAAAATTCATTCTCACAATCTGCACTCCCCACTTTGCGCTATATTTGACTCAAATTTAGTCAATGTAGCCCGCTACACCTCCTAAATTTGAGTCAAATCTCCCACAAAGTGTGAAGCACATCTTGTAAAAAGCTATTTTCAAACACGCTCTAGCCAACTGCTTCATCTGCTGAGGCAAACTGCAGTAACAGAATCTCCACACCAATCTGGTCTGAAATCCTCCCCTGCTTAAACTGGAATTCCGTATCAGCACACATTGTTAACATTTTATGGAGCTGCTCTTTTGTAAAGTTTTTACACTGGCTCTGATATTTTCCAACAGAAAAAGGCGGCACACTGACTTTTTTCGCCATCTCCTGTTTTGACAGGTTAGACGGCATTGTCTTAATCTGTAACAGAATATTAAAATGCCGTGACAATAAATATAAAATTGACATAGGGCTTTCCCTTAAAGCTAACAGATCATGATACAACAAAAATGTCTCCTTACGATTTCTGCCCGCCACTGCATCAAGCATCTTAAAAATCTGCCCTGTCACCTGAACACTACAAACTGCATCAATATCTTCACGAGTAATCTCTTCTCTGCCATAGGTATAGGCAATCAGTTTTTCTAACTCATTTTCAATATTATTTAGCGCATTGTCCACCTGTTCCAAAAAATACTCTGCCGTACTCTCCCGAATCTTTTTGCCACAATCCTGCAATTTTACCGCAACAAACTTTTTGGTATCAGAAACCTTCATTGGTGTCATTTCAATAGCCAAACCATTTTTCTGGACATATTTATACAACCTGTTTCTTTTATCCACTTCTTTTTCCGCAAAGACTAAAATCGTAGAATCTGGCATAGAAGGCAAATAGTCAGCAAAATCATTTGCTGATTTAAACAGCTTTGTATCTTCTAAAACAATCACCCGGTAATCTCGAAAAAAAGGAAGCGTTTCCGCTATTTCCCGCACTTCTGACAAATCAATGCCAGTGCCCTGAAAGTTGGAATAATTCATTTCATCTGCACCGTCCAAAACAGCCTGTTTTAGTTTATCACGGTACAGGCGCACAAGGTAACGCTCCTCTCCATATAGCAGATAAACAGAATGAAATGCCCTGTTCTTAATATCCTCCTGAATTCGCTTCATTTTCCCTCCTACTATCCGTACAGAAAAGCACAACAGCCATTCATTTAACCAATTTGATTTCTTTACCGCTCCTAATCAAGAATAATTGCCCCGCTTTCCAGATTTCTTTCTAACATATTCTCTCTGGCATATTCCCACATGGATTCCGAACCTTCTTTTGTCTTTATCTGGCGTTTCATAATCTGGGATAACTTCACCTGATGCTCTCTCCACGCTTTTCCGTCTGTTGCATCATTTAGCATCAACGGTTGAATATTATCCAGAGTATGCGCAAATTTTGACTCTGGAGTGACTGCCTCCTCAAACTCTTCCCAAAGGTCATACAGATATTTTGCCTGGTCCTCCGGCAGTATATGAAAAATCCGTTCTGCCGCCGCAAGCTCCCGCTCCCGTTTTGTCGCATTGCCTGCCTCATCATAGGCATAGGTATCACCGGCATCCAGCTCTACAATATCGTGGATTAATACCATAGAAATTACCCGCAGTACATCTATTTTCTCATTGGCATATTCATTCATTAAAAGAGCCATCATTGCCAGATGCCAGGAATGTTCTGCATCATTTTCCTTCCGGCTGCCATCCTTTAGATAGGACTGTCTCCCAATCTTTTTTAATCCGTCAATCTCCTTTATAAAAGCAAACTGCTTTTCCATACGGCCTACGCTGTTTCCCTCTTCCATCTCTTTTCCCTTTCCTAATAGCTCCCATAATCAAAATATACTAAGAACCTGTCCCAAATAACTTACCATATTCCTTAGGAACTTTCTCTAACGGTACGTCCGGTACAATCCTACTACCTTGCCAATAATTTCTACCTGATCAACAATAATCGGTTCCATTGTATCATTTTCCGGCTGAAGACGGTAGTGGCCGTCTTCTTTATAAAACGTTTTTACCGTTGCAGAATCCTCCACAAGAGCTACAACAAGCTCACCATTTGAGGCTGTACTCTGCTCTCTGACAAGGATTTTATCTCCATCATAAATCCCCACATTTATCATGCTCTCTCCGCAGACATTTAACATAAACGCATTGCCAGAAGGCATATTTTCTGATAATATTGGGAAATATCCCTCAATATTTTGCTCTGCAAAAATTGGTTCCCCTGCCGCAACCTGTCCCACAATTGGAACATTTACTACTTCACTCCGAATCAAATTAAAGCTGTCATCAATAATTTCAATAGCTCTCGGCTTCGTTGGATTCCGCCGGATATAACCGTTCTTTTCTAACGTTTCCAGGTGAGAATGTACCGATGACGTGGATTTTAAATGAACTGCCTCACAAATCTCACGCACAGCGGGTGGATATCCCTTTGTTAAAATCTCTGATTTAATATAATCTAATATTTCCTGCTGTTTTGTAGAAATTCTTCCTGTTGACATATGTTTTCCTCCAATTTTTTCTCTATCACAATACTTAGTACAGTGTTCTGCCCCCTTGCACTCCACTATATTTCATGCAATTTCCCATCGAACCCAAAATGGTAATCTATTCTAAGAAACTGTAACTATACAGCTTCTTAGAATAGATTACCACAATATTTCACATATGTCAAACAAATGTTCGCACTTTTTTATTTATTACTGAAGTTGTTGGTTACTGTTCACTCCGTTACCAGTAACAACAGCGTTTTCAACGCTGTATGCACACATTTTGCAAAATTCATGCAAAATGGCGCCACAAAACTCGTACTTTTGGCATAAAACATGCCAAATTCTAAACATCATGCGAAAAACCATCCGGCTATGCCGTCTGGCGCTGCAAAACTAGCAGCTTTTGTTTTTCTTATGATGTTTAGAACAGCCTACACGCTGATTTTAGAAAATAATCACCCTCTTACGTGCAAGCACGACAAGTTTGACTATTTTCTAAAATCAGCCGTGAATAGTAACAAGTTGTTCTGGCGTTACTGTTTTTCCATCACTCCAGATACGCTCCAAATCATAGAACAGACGGTCTTCCTTGTCAAAAATATGAATGACAACATCGCCATAATCCAACAAAACCCAACTACTGCTCCGGTTACCTTCCACTCTTTTTACTTCAAATCCTGCTTTTCTCATCTTTTCCTGCACATTCTCGACCATCGCCTGTACCTGGGGCAGATTTGTCCCATTGGAAATCACAAAATAATCTGCCATAATGGAAATTTCAGAAATCTCAATAATTTTAATATCCTCACCCTTTTTTTCACTTAACGCCTCATAAGCTGCAACCGCCATTTCTGCCTGTCTACTCATACCACTCCATTCCTTTCTCTATAAAAATCATAGGCATCCACCGAATAGGAATCAATCGTACTTCTATCTCTTGTACCATCTTTCAAATAAGAAAGTGTATTGTCCAGAATCAGATACATTGCCTTGTCCAAATTCTGAAAAGATACTCTGCGGATTTCCTCCATCTTTGGAAGCATTTTTCTTCCTGGCTCAATATAATCTGCAATAAAAACTATTTTTTCCAGATTGCTCATTCCCGGTTTTCCTGTTGTATGCCAGCGGATCGCAGAAAGAATTTCCTCATCTGTAATCCCATAAATTTCCTTTGCAAAAGCAGCGCCCATTTTTGCATGAAGCAAAGAAGGCTGCCTTTTTTCCACCTCACTGCAAAAAATCTGACGCTTCCTGCATGCCAAAAGCATTTCTTTATCTGTAAGATATTTAGCGCAATCATGCAGCACTCCGGCATACCCTGCCTTTGTAATATCCTCGCCAAAACACATTGCCATAGCCTGCGCTGTAAAACGCACCCCAAGAATATGCTGGTAACGCCTCTTTTTCACTACTTTTTGTACTTTTTCTTGAATTTCATCAATTGATTCCCACATTTTTAGCCTCCATGCCAGACCGTACTTTTCAAACATTTTCCTGTTTTCAAATCAACCAGTATATTCTTTTTTATAACAATGATTTCTCATAATATACTCATATACCTTTTGAGGAAGCATCTGCTGAACCGCCTCTCCCTTTGCGATCCTTTCACGAATCAGACTGGAGCTAATTTCCATTTTCTCCATCTGGATAAGTTCAACTCTTCCCTGAAACTTCTGTGCCAGAAATTCTGCCTGCCGCTCCATCTGCCCTGCATCCGCATTCCCCCGGCTGACCGCAAGAATCACCGCACATTTCACAATTTCTTCCGGCTGATACCATTGTTCAAACTGAAACAGCGAGTCACCGCCCATAATAAAATAAAACGCTTCCTCTGGATATTGTTTTTTTAATAACTGCAGTGTTTTTGCTGTATACGTTGTTCCATCCCGTTTCAATTCAAAGTCAGAATAATAAAAACCATTTTCTTTCTCTATGGCAAGATTGACAAGATGTGCACGCAGCCCTTCATCAGAAACCCCTTTTCCCACTTTATGCGGCGGTATCTTTGACGGCATAAAAAAAACCCTGTCTAACCCTTTTTGCTCCATCGCACAGCGTGCCATACAAAGATGCGCACAATGAATCGGATCAAAAGTTCCTCCCATAATTCCGGTTTTACCCATTACGCCTTTTTCCCTTTCCCATGCCTGCTTTAGAAACTGTCTTCTTCTTTGTTTCCTGCTGCTTTAACATATGACGTCTTTTTTCTTCTTTCTCCCTGTTTTTTTTGTATAATACAATTTTTTTTCCAATCACCTGTACTATCTTCGAACCAGTACGCTCTGATATAATCTCTGCTAACTCTCCTGGATCGTCCGCACAATTCTTTAGCACAGAAATTTTAATCAGCTCCCGTGCTGTCAGTGCATCTTTGATCGCTTCCACAAGCTGCGGCGTCAGGCTTGCCTTTCCAATCTGAAAAATACTGTCAAGCTTCATTGCCTGCGTCTTTAACTCTGCTCTTTCCTTACTTGTCATTTTCATCCCCCATGCTGCATCTTTTGCGGCTCACTTTCCTTCTGTCATTCAACTTCTGATTTTACCATTCTTTGGAACAAAAAGCAACCGCCAGTTCACTCTGTATATAGTAACAGTCATATATTTGTTACTATTCACGGCTATTCTAAACATCATGCGAAAAACCATCCGGCTATGCCGTCTGGCGCTGCAAAAACAGCAGCTTTTGTTTTTCTTATGATGTTTAGAACAGCCTACACGCTGTTTTTAGAAAATAATCATCCTCTTACATGCAAGCACGACGAGTTTGACTATTTTCTAAAAACAGCCGTGAATAGTAACATATATTTCTAACAACACTAATATACTAGAAGAAATAAATTTTAAAAGGATACTTTATTATGACATTTTTTTATCATGGCAGCAAAAACAGAAACTTTTCTGTTTTGCCTTCCTTTTATATGATTATAGCAAATTTACTGCTCCTATCTGTTACCGGATTTTTGATAATTACCACTTGTCCTGTTGCTTTTGCCTCCTCTATTACAGATAGGAGCCTTTGTTATCAAAAAGAAATAAAAAACGAAAATGAAAAAACAGAAGAAAACACTACCTTAAATATCACAGCAAAGGCGGCTGTATTAATTGAAAATAACAGTGGGCGTATTCTATATGAAAAATCAAAGGATAAGGAATTGGTTCCTGCCAGCATTACAAAAATTATGACATTACTGCTGATCTTTGAAGCTTTAGAACAGGGAAAAATTTCTTTAGAGGATTCTGTTTCTGTCAGCGATTACGCCGCACAGATGGGCGGTTCCCAGGTATTTTTAGAACCTGGTGAAACACAGACTGTCAATGATATGATTAAATGTATCAGTATCGCCAGTGCCAATGACGCTGCTGTAGCAATGGCAGAACTGATTGGCGGTTCTGAATCTTCCTTTGTTAAAATGATGAACCAGAAGGCAAAAGACCTTGGAATGGTACATACAAATTTTAAAAATTGCAATGGACTGGACGATTCGATCCAAAGCGGACACTACAGCAGTGCCTATGATGTTGCCTTGATGTCCAGGGAATTGGTTACAAAACATCCGGAAATTTCCAATTATTCTACTGTCTGGATGGATGAAATCACCCACAAAACCAAAAAGGGTGAAACCCAATTTGGACTTACCAATACAAATAAGCTGATTCGGACTTATAATGGCATTACTGGCTTAAAAACCGGCTCCACTTCCAAAGCAAAATATTGCCTTTCCGCAACGGCAACCCGTGATGGCATCAGCCTTACAGCCGTTATTATGGGAGCTCCTGACCATATGGTCCGCTTTACACAGGCAGCATCTCTTTTAGATTATGGCTTTGCAAACTGCACCAGCTATCAGGATAAAATCGATGACATCCCATTAAAAAAGCAAAAAATCAACGGAGCTACAAAAGATTATGTAATTCCACGTGTTGAAAATAACTTTTATTACACTTTGACCAAAAAAGAAAGTGCAGACAGCATAAAACGAAACATCAAATATAATAAAAACCTTACTGCACCTTTAAAAGAAGGACAGAAGATCGGAACTGTCACCTATCTGCTGGATGGAAAAAAAATCGGAACACTCCCGATCCGCTCAGCAGAAACCATAAAAAAGGCTACATTTCCTGATTATCTTTCCAGAACTTTCCATAAATATCTTTTCTCTAATGTGTCATAAAAAAGCGCACTGACTTTGTTGGCAACCACTATGTTACGACGCAATTTCC
The DNA here is from genome assembly GCA_947651225.1 of uncultured bacterium. GTDB lineage: Bacteria > Bacillota > Clostridia > Lachnospirales > Lachnospiraceae > Butyribacter. The sequence continues at coordinate 22,419 of CANSYK010000017.1, forward strand.
TAATTATTAAAAAAGGTGCGATAGTAGTCTTTCCAGGATCGAAAACACCTCGCCAGGAAAGGCTGCTATCGCACCTTGAAGAACGTAAAAACAGCGTTCCTCGCAAACATCACGCTCTAATCTGATTTACTGGTAAAATTACCATATGAAAATGGCTGCTTGCCATTATATTTGAAAATAAAATTATTTAATGCCTCTGCATTTGCTGTCGCAGATAAACTGGAATTAATGCCATCTGTCATCACCAGACAATCCCCCACACTAAATTCGCCTGGGCTTGATGAACGGTAATATCCTTCCAAAGGAACCTGGAGCTGATGGATTTCTGTTGTCCCCAATCTAAGGCCATCTGTCACATAAGATATAATCTTTTCATTAGTCAAATCTGTTTTTATATTTCCCAAAAGCTTATTTGCAATACCAAGCCATTCTGTCATTGGAAAAGTTTTTACCTTATCAAATACTGCCTTGATTACTGTTCTTTGCCGCCAAGTACGCCCATAGTCGTCACGAAGCCCATTGACCGTTGTTCCTTTCTTTCGGATACGGCAATATCCCAACGCCTGCGCACCATTTAAGGTCTGTTTTCCAACCTTTACATTTCTGGATTTCTTATCACGGATATAGTTTGTTGTGTTCAGATATTCCGCTTCTGACTCGGTCAGTTCTACTTCTACGCCGCCAACAGCATCCACAACATCCGTAAACGCCTTAAATCCAACTTCAACATAACCATCAATTTCAATATTAAAATTTGTTGCAATTGTCTTATACAAAAGCTCAATACCGCCAAAAGAATTCGCAGCATTTAGTTTATTATATCCATAACCTGGAATTTCCACATAATTGTCACGCATCAAAGAAGCCATCTTTAAAGTGCCATGCTTTAAATCCATTGTTGCAATAATCATGGTGTCAGTCAGGCCAGATGCTGTATAATTTGTCTCTTTACGGTAATCATTTCCAACCACTAATATATTAATTATGTCTGTATCCGAATTAACTTTAATTCCATTCAAATCTACATTTTCCAGCACTGTGTCATAATCACGTTTCACATGGTTCAGGGAATCAAAAAAAGTCACCTGCGCCTTTGCCGCCAAAAAACCTGCCAGAACACTAATTACCATTAAAAAACCAAAAACTATTTTTTTCCACATGCTTTAACCCTCTCTATCTTATAGTATTCCAAATGCTGTAATCTATCCGAAGAAATATTTTCCAGCCTTTATCAGAATCAGTTACTGCCCAAAAATCATGAAACAAATTAATTATTTGTAGTTCCTTACTCTAATGTCGTCTGCTCTCCTGGTTTTTCATAGGTAAATTCCTTTTTTCCATCATACTGAAAAACAAAGTTATGTAAGATTTTTGCATTTTCGGAAGTATCAAAATCTGTACTCACCCCATTGGTTGGTACAAGGGAATCACCTTCGCTTGTTGGGAACTCTGCCTTGGTCCCTTCCCTGAAATATCCATTTCTTGGAATCTGGAGCTGATAAATCTCTGTCGTCCCCATCATAATCACATCTTTAATATATCCCAGAATATGGCTGTTATCCAAATCAGTTTCCACAGAAGCCAAAACCTTATTGGCAATCGTAATCCAGTCCTGCTTTGGAAGACTCTTCATCTCATCAAAAACAGCACTGAGTACCGTCCTCTGCCGCCAGGTACGCCCATAATCATCTGTTAGCCCGTTTACTGTCCTGACCGGCTCTCCAATCTTATCTTTCCCCTTTCGGATACGGCAGTAGGCAAGCGCCTGGTCTCCATTTAATATCTGCTCCCCCACCTTTACTTTCCTGTTTTTATGCTTTCGGATATAATTTGTCATATTCAGATAACGTGCTTCTGTGTCAGTAAGCTCTACCTTTACACCCCCGACAGCATTCACAAGCTTCTCAAAGGCATCAAACCCTACCATTACATACCCATCTAACTTAATATTAAAATTTTTAGCAATGGTCTTATACAGATTTTTCACCCCGCCAAAATCATACGCCGAATTTAGTTTCCTAAGTTCCTCTTTCTCTGTAACATCAACAAGTGTATCACGCATCAGCGTTGTAATCTTTAATGTGTTGTGCTTTTTATCCATCGTGCCAATCATCATTACATCGGTAAGCCCTGACGCCGTATACAGCTTCTCCTCTCTGTAGTCATTTCCAATCAGAAGGATATTTACAATATCATCATCCGATTCCAGTTCAATTCCACTTAAATCTACTTTAGATAAAGCAGAATCTTTGTCTCTCTTGACTTGGTTTAGCGTATACTGCATGGTGCTCTCCACCTTTGCGACGGCAAAACCCGCAACAGCACTAAGAATCACTAAGATTCCAAGAATAACTTTTTTCCACATATTTGTTCCCCTCATTCTTTCTGTTCCTTATACCCGAAGCCATTATAACACAGCTTTTCAAATATCACAATCATTTCCTATACTGCATTTTTTTCTACTATTTGACGTTTCTCCCCCTCTCATGTATAATGTGTATGTTATAAGAAAATAGTTACTACTTTCAGTTATTGGGCAACATACGTAAATGGTAACTACAGATTACATATTGGAGGTGTCATATGGCAAAAGGAGCCGGAAAAAATAACTGGGCGCTTTTTTTATTGTTGTTGGCAGGAATTGTTTTGGGAAGTTTTATTGCACAGGCAACCGCAAGCATATCCTTTCTTTCCTGGATGAACTTTGGAAAAAACTTTGGATTAACGCAGCCGCTTACTTTAGATCTTGGGGTTTTAGTACTGACCTTTGCACTAAAAATCAAGATTACAATAGGAAGCATTATAGGGATAGTAATTGGCATTATCATTTATCACTTTATTTGATTGAAAGCAAGAATCCAATACTCTTCAAACCAGATATCACCTACGGTATTCCTCCTGCTGATATGCTTCTAACACATGATTATAAAAGGTACGGACTGCAGGGGCCATAAAACCAGGATTTAAGGCAGCAATCCCAATCACACGATATGCCTCTGGCCTAACTGGATAGCAGTCTACCGCATACGGCATATCCTTCATGGCAAGTTCTGGCATAAGGCAGATCCCAAATCCATGTGCAACCATTGCAATCATCGCCAGATCATCTACTACATGATAATCTGACTGAACAGTAAGAGAATTTTCTTTCAGGAATTTCTGAATATCCGCATCGGTGGATTCCCTCTGTGTCACAAATTGATGGTTCCGCAGTTCATCAATCTCCATATATTTTTTTTGCCCATCTCGTTTCAATCCTTTTTGTACCACACAAATCAAAGAATCTTTATAAAGTGGTTCAATAGGAATATCCCCGGCGCTGGAAACAGACAGAAAGCCCAAATCCACCACTGCGTTTTTAATCCAGTAGACTACATCGTCATATGTCCCCTGAAATACTTCAATTGTAATTCCCGGATATTCTTTTTGAAAAGAATGCATCACATCGGGAAGCCAGTTTGTACAGATACTGGAAAAACATCCTACCTTCACTTTTCCCTGACGCAGGCCATTAAATTCTGCAATTGCCTGCCGTAAGCTCTCATCACTGTTTAATACTGCATTAATATACGGGAGCAGATGTTCCCCATAATTCGTCATTGTTACACCAAGCTTGCTCCGGTTCAGTACTGGAAACCCCAATTCGTTTTCCAGCGCAGCAATTGCGTGGCTGACTGCAGAAGGCGTCAATCCAAGAATATCTGCCGCTTTCCGAAAACTTCCCTGCTCGGCGACTGTTTTAAAAACCTGATACGATAAAAGTGTCATCCTCTATCCTCTTTTCTATACAAGGCACTGTGAATGGTAACTATGAATAATGACAAAAAGCCGATAAAGGTTATGGCATTCCTCTATCGGCTTTTTGTCGTATTATCAATTAAGGCGAGGTGCTTTCAAACCCGAAAAGACTTCACACCCGTTTTACCTTGCACATTTATACTGCAAATCTTCCCAACGCCTGTCTACTTCTTCCTGAAACTGAACAAGCAAATCCTCATTCCCCTTCTTAAAGAGATGTTTAAATCTTCCCTGTTCTTTTAAGAAGTCTTCAATTGGCAGTTTTTTCTTTGGTTCATAGGAAAGTTTCCATTTTCCATGTTCCACCTCAAATAATGGCCAATAACAGGTTTCTACCGCCAGTTTACAGATTTTCATAATTTCTGACGTTTCATACCTCCAACCTCTTGGGCATGGCGTCATAATATTTAAAAAGGATGCTCCCTCTGTATAAATTGCCTTTTCTGCTTTACGGTGCAAATCTACAAAATTAGATGTCAGCGTTGTCTGTGCGACATATGGAACATCATGGTCAGCAATAATACTGGATAAATCTTTACGGTTCTGCATTTTTCCAACTGAATTTTTTCCAACTGGGGTTGTCGTTGTATCTGCATACATTGGCGTTGCGGAAGAACGCTGAATTCCTGTGTTCATATAAGCACCATTGTCATAGCAGACATAAACCATGTCATGGTTGCGCTCCATTGCACCAGAAAGGGACTGGAAACCAATGTCATACGTACCACCATCTCCCCCAAAGGTAATAAATTTGAACGTTTCTTCCTCTGGAAGACGCCCTCTTTTCTTTAGGGCTTTGTACGCCGTTTCCACACCACTTAAAGTAGCGCCGGCATTCTCAAATGCATTGTGAATATAACTATCTTCCCAGGCTGTATAAGGATACATATAAGAAGATACCTCCAGACAGCCTGTCGCATTACCAATAACAGCATGATCACCCTCATGAAGCGCACGAAGCACGGCACGGACAGCAATTGTCGCTCCACAGCCCGCACACATACGGTGTCCTGGTGCAAGCCGTTCTGGTTTGTTCATTATTGTTTTTAAACTATAATCTCTCATCTGCGGCCTCCTGTTCCCGTAATCTTATATACTGGTACTGTTTTGCTTCTTTTCCCTCTGTAACAACAGCATCCAATTCAGAAAAGATGTCATATACATCACTTACCGTAAAATCACGACCGGCAAGACCGTAAATATAGTTCACAGTTTCAATCATCACTTTATAACGGAAAAGCCCTGCTAAAACTTCGCTTCCAAGCGGTCCGCCATTGCCATTATAACTTTCACAACGGTCCATAATAGCAACTGCCTTACAGTTCTTTAATGCCTCCGCAATTTCCTTTGCTGGAAATGGACGAAATACCCGAAGCTTTAATACACCAACTTTCCAGCCCTTTTCCCGAAGATCATCGACCGCCTGTTTTGCTGTCCCGGCTGCAGAACCCATAATCAGCATGATATAATCTGCATCTTCTGTCCTGTATTCTTCAAAAAGCCCATATTCCCTTCCGGAAATATCTTTAAACTTCTTTGCAACCTCTAAAATGACTTCCTTTGCATTCTCTAAAGCAATCTCCTGATTCTTTTTTGCTTCCATTGCATAATTGCTGACAGAATACGGTCCGACAGCAATCGGTTTTCCCGGATTTAGCAGATATTCTTCCGGGTAGTATTCCCCAACGAAATCTTTTACAAGAGAATCCTCTAAAAGCGTAATATTTTCTACCGCATGGCTTGTAATAAATCCATCCTGGCAAACCATAACTGGAAGATGTACCTTTTCATTTTCTGCAATGGGATAAGCCTGAATAAAGTTATCATATGCTTCCTGATTATTTTCCGCATAAATCTGAATCCAACCAGTATCTCTTGCACCCATGCCATCAGAATGGTCACAGTTAATATTAATCGGTCCAGACAAGGTACGGTTTACCAAAGCCAGAACAAGCGGCATACGGTTGGAAGCTGCCAAAAGAAGTTCTTCCCACATCAATGCCAGACCTGCAGAAGAAGTTGCTGTAAGACTCCTTGCTCCAGCCGCTTCTGCGCCAATTGTCGCACTCATTGCAGAATGCTCACTCTCTACCGGAATAAATTCGGTATCAATTTCCCCATTTGCTATGTAAGTTGAAACCATCTGCGGAATCTCAGTAGAAGGGGTAATCGGAAATGCCGGCATAACATCCGGGTTTACCTGACGGATTGCAAAAGCCACCGCCTCATTTCCTGACATACGTTCTTTTATTGCCATTATTCCACTCCCTCCTTCATTTCAATTGCTCCAAATGGACAGACATCCGCACAAATTCCACAGCCTTTACAATGATCCATATCAAAGGCAAAACGCTCCCCGTTTTTTATCGGAATGCTGGAATCCGGGCATACTGGGGCGCAAAGCAGACACTGCTTGCATTTGTCTTCATAAAAGATCGGAGTATTTGTCCTCCACTCACCTGTATTAAAATATTTGGAAGTGCCACCCGCAAACATCATCAGCCCTTCTGTAAGCTGTTCATGGGGCGTTTTCTCATTAATCTTTGTCACATCAGTTCTCATTTTTAGTCTCCTACATTTTGATCCATAATGTAAAGAACACGGATTTTGCGTTCTTCTTAGGTGCGCTTTTTTAAGCGGAAAGACTCATATTCCCTGTCTCAATTGCTTCTTCCACTTGATCGAAAGCCATTTCCAGAGCTTTCATATTTCCATCAATCACCTCTGGCTTCTTCACAAATTTATGTTGATAGGAAGCCCGCATCTCTTTAATGAATTTCTCCCTTGGCATAACCTTACTTACAGCAACCGCTGCGGCAAGCATTGGAGAATTCGGGAAATTCTTTCCTAATGTTTCTACCGAAATCTTTCTTGCGTCAATCGTATAAACACGTCCCTCATAACCATTTAGATGCTTAAGAATCTCTTCCTTTGACTTTGCTGTATTGACAATAATTGCCCCGCTCTTTTTTAAGCCTGCTGTCACTTCAACAGATCCGAGCAATGTTTCATCTACCACAACCACAAAATCCGGATGGTATATATTGGAATGAACACGGATTTTTTCAGAACTAATCCGATTGTATGCTGTAATCGGTGCACCCATACGCTCTGGGCCGTACTCTGGAAACCCTTGCACATTACGCCCTGTTTTAAATGCCACATCCGCAAGAAGTAAAGCTGCTGTTTTCGCTCCCTGGCCGCCGCGGCCATGCCATCTGATTTCAATTCCGTTTTTCATAATTCTGTTTTCTCCTTTTTACTGTGATGAATCTTTGTTGCCTTCCACATTTTGAGCACAGGCTGGACAGTAACATTCTTCATCATAAGATATTCTTTTTCTCAACTCTTTCTATTATAATGAGCTTTTAGAAAATGTAAAGACTTTTTTTCATTTTAAAGATGAATTTTTTTCATTTTGGAAACACAAAATTGCGACAATTTTTTTCTTCTATCAATATCTGGCGGCTTTTCTATATTATACCAATTATTTTATCCAACCATCCAAAACACGAAATCCTGTGTAGCAGTTTTGCATTTCACTATGTTAAATACTGATACAGCGCCGGATACACGCTGCAAAACAGCATAACTTCCTATGTGTATCCGTGCGCATCCATTATAGTTAACGCATGTATTTTATGAATTAACTATAGAATTAGTCTTTCTGGATGTTCCCTTTGCAGGGAAAGAATTCTTTTGTCATCCTCACATATATAGATTGGAAGCAAGATTTTTCCCTCCTGTTTTTTTGCCGTTCTTTGGTAAATATAACAACTCTATTTTTCCTGTATTTTTAATTCCTGAATAAAATACCCTTCCTGAATTGTAGTGAGGGAAGAGATATTTTCATACCCTTCTAAAATTTTTTTGTAGTTTGCAAGGCCGATTCCTCTGTCAGTACCCTTTGTAGAATAGCCCTCCAGCCATATTTTGTGAAAATCTATATTGGAATAAGGCCTGTTTTTAACCCGAAATGTGGTATAATTTTTTTGATGGCTAATCATAATGTCTATCTGCGGCTTTTCTTTTTCCCTGACTTCATCAATCGCATTGTCAATCAGTATTCCAAGGCATCTGCACAAATCTGTACTCCGAAAACGGATGTTTTGAAATGGATAGATGACTTCCAAGGTGCAACAAATCTGTTCCTTTTGCATTTGCTCCATTTTGCTAAGAAGCAGCCCTTTAAGTTCCGGCATTTGAACATTGCCAAGCTGCGTCAGCATATGTATCTGTCCGCCTACCTGGTTGTCAAAATTTACAGTCATATCCTGAATAAAATTCTGGATTGCTTCCATATCCCCCCTCTTTTGCCTGAAGATACATTCCTGACATCATATTTTTATAATCGTGGCGAAACCGCCGCATCTCTTTTTGTAAATTTTCCAGATTTTCAATATAGGAATTTTGCTGTTGCAAACTGACCTGTTGTATTTCAAGTTTTTGTTTCTGTAGTTCTTCGTGCCTTATATACATAAAGAAAATATAGATGATAAAAAGCATCATCAGGGAAATGATGGCATTTTTGTCACCGACTTTCCCCAATGTCTGAATCAGGAGCTGAATTCCCTTGATTAATACAGGATACAAGCTTAACAGGGCGATACTTTTAAAATGGAGATTTGCCATATCAATCCAGTGCCGTATAACTCTCCCCATGCTAACCCTGTTACATAGGAAAATCACAAGTATTTCTATTACCGGGATAATTCCCCATAAGTAGAAAAAATAGAGCAGACGTTCCTTTAAATCGTCCAGACGAAAAAATACATCTGGGATAAATGCGTTGACAAGCTCTGTTGTAAAGGTGTCTATCATAGATAAGAAAATAGTTGCCATCCATGAACTTTGCAGCGGCTTATCATATAGCCGCCACAAAGTAAACATATTTCCCGCCAATATAATGTATTCCATCAGAATAGTTCCAATATTGTATTTCCAGGAGAATATTCCAAAAATGTAAAATGCTGCGCCAATGACTGCTTCCATTATTATCAGTGTAATAATAAAGAGGATTGTTCTGCAAAAACACAGTCTGCCATGGAGAAACCGCCATTTTAGAAAAACAGAAACCATCAGTATATTCAGTACAGTTGATAAAAGTATACTAAATATGTTGCCATAAACTAATTCGATGAAACGCATATTTGACCAATCCTTTTCCGTTCTGTTTTTTATAACAGTAACGGAAAGCCTCTTGCCTTAGATTATTTCGCTACAGTTACCGTTGCTTTCAAACTTTTTCCACCGGCTATTTTTGCTGTAACTACAGCTTTTCCAGACTTCTTTGCATGAAGTGTCCCATCTCCATCAACAGATAAGACCGATTTTTTAGAAGAACTCCATGTAATCTTTTTTAACAAAATGCCTTCTGTTACATTCTTTCCTGCCATAATGCCCGGGTAAGTAATTTTTTTCACAACATATATTTTTTTTGACTTTCCCATTTTTAAGGAAGCCGGGGCTTTGATTTTAGCAGCGCCTGCACACTTGGACTGAACCTCTATTGTCTGAATCTGCCTGCCGCTAAGGGATGATTTTTTCTCATCTAAACCGCTTTGGAAACTAAATTCTGCAGATACCCCATACCATCCTCCAGTAGCTCTTTGGAAAGAACCAAGCCCAATATATTGGTAAGACGGGTTAATCAGACTTTCATAATGTCCGGTAACAGCATTCGTATTCTGGTTTACCCAATCGTTTTTCTCACCATACCATTGCTCAATTCCCTGCATCAGCCCACTATTGTTCCATGCCAGGTTTTCAGCCCAGCTCTGCTCTTTTTTATAATTAATACTAAAGCAGGATTTACCATTCGGCCTTGTGTGATCTTCATTCACTGTTGCTTCAACTGCACGAAGTTGTGCAATCCATTCCAGCTCAGACGACCATTTGATTGCAACATAGTCATCTGGCGAAAGCTTTTTTCCCGTAGCGGGATTAATATACTTCTTCTCACATGCTTCTTTACGGATGGCATTGATTCGTTTCAGAATTTTATTCTTGGCTACATTTTCATAATTTCCAATAACACCAACAAGCTCGTTGTCTTGCGAAGCCTTTGTTACATCTGCTTTTCTTGGTGATGCTGCCTGTGAAATGCCTCCAGTTTGGATCAATATCATGCCAGAAACCATCAGACAAGCAAGAGCTTTTTTTCCTGTTTGTAAATTCATTACTATACCTCGTCTTTCTCAATTTTGAATGCCCTCTCAAAATTGAGAAAGCATTAATAAGTAGTTTGAAAGGAACTTTCAAACTTTTTACCTCTCCATTTTTCACTGTTATCAAAGTTATTTTAACAGAAAAGAAGGAAACATGTCAATTCGCACGGGAGTTTGACAGTCTAATAGCATAAGTACCACAAAGCCTTGAAATATCATAGCTTCTTTGCATTTGATTGTTGATTTATCTCTGATTATATTCACAAATGAAAAAATGTCAGAAGAAAACAAAATCCTCAAAAATATGGCAGGTTCCCCTTACAGAACCTGCCATACCATGCACCTGTTTCTATACATTATAACATCACCTTACAGATATTGATCTGCCTCTTCATCAGACAAATGATACTGGCTTATGATTGCCGTCCGTATCACATCATTATCATGCCCTAAACTGCGGAGAAGGAGAACCGAACCTTTAATCCCTTCATGAATCCCCTCTTTTTTTCCTTCTGCTTTTCCTTCTGCTTTTGCTTCTTTTCTTATCTTTATTTCAAGCATACGCTCCCGTTCCGCTATTATCGGCTCTATAATCGGCTCCATTATTTCAAGCAATGCCTCACTCATGATATCATCCCCCTTCAGTTTTTCTATCATCTGCTCATTTGCCCTCAGGCACACTTCCAAAACGGAATCCGCAAACTCTTTGTCCAGTTTCCCTTTCAGTCGGCTGGTGTCCGTCAGCAGTCTGCGCATATCCTCAGCTTTCCTTCCGTCCGAAGTCTCCCCATAAGATTTATAGAGTCCTGCATAGGCTTCTGATTTATAAAAACTGTCGATATCAAGCTGCTGTTTTGGTGACTTGTACTCCCATATATTATATTTCCTGAATATCTCCCCTATTTCATTCCCTATATTCCCAGCTTCCTCCTTCCTTATCACCAGAAGGTCAATCTGCAGCGGTTTTGTGTTCAGGTTATGTTCCTTTTCAAACAGAAGCCATTCCCTGTACTCTTTAAGTTCAAGCTGCATTGCACTGACAAATGCAGGATGCCACTGGATGTTTGTATTTTTCATTGCCTGCCCCTTTCCCTGTTATTTTATTATACCACATCTGCCACTTTTTACAATGGTGCGTTTTAAAGACAGCCCGGTAAAATAAGCATAAAATAAGGGAATCTTTCAAAGAAGTCCCTAATGGAAGATAGCGTCTAAAATATTTCTTTTTTACTATGTTATTCCGAAGTAGATTGTATCATTAAAAGTAAATAGAAAAAGCTGTATTCTCCACTAAAATATGTTTGAAAATTGCTTTTTACAAGATGTACTTCTCACTTTGTGGGAGATTTGGCTCAAATTTTGAAAGTGTAATGGTCTACATTGACTAAATTTGGGGCAAATATAGAGCAAAGCATAAAGTGCAGATTGTAAGAATGAATTTCCAAACACGCTTTATAGCATGTTTGAGAGTAAAATTTCCTAAAAATATATTATACACCTTGAATGTCCAGGATATTTTCAATTTTTTTCATACGTAGAACCTTTGTTATGCGACAGCTACGCCATATCTAACGGAAATATTTTACATTATGGCATGGAGAAATTGCCTGATTTACTCATTCGCTTTTTTACCTGCAGGAGTATAATCTATTCATCAAACAAAAAGGAGATTTTACTATGACTGCATTATTAGAAGCGAAAGAAGTTACAAAAACCTATAAGAAGGCTGGGCGTCCCAGCTTAAAAAAAGTATCTTTTCGTGTTGTGGAAGGAGAGTTTATTGGTATTATGGGAGCCTCTGGCTCTGGAAAGACAACTTTACTGAATGTGCTTTCTACTATCGACACTCCCACGGGCGGGGATATTTGGATTAACGGCATAAACCTAAAAAAACTGGGGCATACAAGCGCCGCCGACTTCCGAAAAGATAATCTGGGCTTTATTTTTCAAGAGTATTTTTTACTTGACAGCCTTACCATCCGTGAGAATATATCTGTCCCTCTTACCCTTCAGAAACTGCCGCCTAAAAAAATCGAAAGCATGGTGCGGAGTTTGGCTGAAAGATTTGGCATTGCCTCACAGCTGAACAAATATCCCAGTGAATTATCCGGCGGCCAACGACAAAGGGCATCGGCTGCAAGAGCCATTGTAAAACAGCCAAGTATTTTGTTTGCGGATGAACCTACTGGGGCTTTAGATTCCAGTTCAGCTACAGAACTGTTAAATGCTTTGCAGGAAGCCAACCAGGAATTGCATACGACGATACTGATGGTTACTCATGATGCCTATGCAGCAAGTTTTGCAAATCGCATTTTAATTTTCAAAGATGGCTGCATCATCAAGGAACTGTGTAAGGATAATGGCAACAGGCGTGCCTTTTATGAATCCATCACCAGTGAAATTGCAAAATTAGATACAGAACGATAAGGGGGCGAAATCATGAATACTTTATCTATGGCATTGAAAAATCTGAGGAATCATTTTTCATTTTATGCGCTCTATTTATTCTCTGTGTCCCTTGTAATCACTGTCTTTTTTGCATTTACATCATTCTCCATGAACTATATAATGCTTGAGAAAATATCTGCCGATGGTCGGGTAGAGTCGATGTGCAGGGATGTTTCCGTATTTTTAATGGCATTTGTAGTGTTTTATATGGCATATTCCAATCGTTTCTTTCTGAAACGCCGTACAAAAGAACTTGGCATTTACGCACTGCTGGGCTATCGGAAAACCACCATATTATCTTTGCTTACCTTTGAAAATATTCTTGTATGCTGCGGCGCTTTTTTTGCTGGCTTGCTTTTGGGAGCAATCGCACATAAATACATTATAATTGGAATTACAGCTCTTTTGAATCTTTCGGTTGACAGCTCACAGATACCGCTTTTTAATATCAATGCTATCGTAAAAACTGCTTGTTTCATTTTATTAGTCGTTTTTGTCCTGTGCGTTTCAAACGGCAGATTCCTTTTCAAAACCTCCCTTATGGAATTAATACGTTTTGAAAAGAAAGCGGAAAAATCCATGAAATTCCACCGCTTGCCTGCTTTACTTGGCCTCATAATGACTTTATCGGGTTACGGATTAGCCCTGGATATTCTCCGAAGTTCAAAATCTTTATGGATTTCCATTGGATTCTATCCTATTGGTATGCTGACAGTAATGCTCATTGTAATTGGCACAATATTTTTTATTTCATCTTTTCTGCCTTACGCAATAAAAAAAAGCAAAAGCAATAAACGTGCTTTCTACACAGAAACAAAAATAATTACAACGCCAAATTTTATTTATCGTATCCGCTCTAATTCAAAGACTTTGATTATGCTTACTTTGCTTTCTGCGGCTACATTATCTATATCAAGTGTCATGGCTTTGACCGTATATTATCCGATTGCTGCCGTATCCCGTGTTGCTCCGTCAGAAATTGAGTTCAGGATTGAAGATGACGCTCAGGTAGATGTGGCTAAACAAATTGTTAGCCAATATGCCGTTGGTCATGTAACTTTTATCCAAACAGATCTTTACAAAGTCAAATCATCTGCTTCGCAGCTTCCTATGGAATATAGTGTCGGCACTGCAAAAGGGGATGCGGATAACGAAAAAATCCTGCGAGAAACCGGATTTGAATGTATCTCATATACAAACTACCTTTCACTTTTGCAGGCACAGCATAAAGATCGTGCAGCGGCCTCACTTCCAGAGCTGCGTGATAAAGAATGTATTTTAGTTAAGTACCAACCAGGCGATGATAACAGCACTGAAACCGGCAACACGTATCCTCTGCTAATAAATGGTGATTATGTACCAGTAACTGTAAAAGAAATTACACTTGATAACCCTCTGTCTTTTGCAAATAGTATCGGCACTCTGATTGTCAGTGACGGCATTTACAACCAGATAAAAGCATCTGCAACACCAATAACACGCATTTTGAGCATTAACGGAAAAGCTATAGAAGATAATGAAACCTTATATGCAGAAATCAGTAATATGCTTAATCAAAGCCCTTATTTGCAAGGACATTCCCACAGAATAAATGAACTGTTTTCCTTGAACAGCTCCACCTTCCTGCTGATTGGATTTCTCGTTGTCCTGTTCTTTATTGCAACAGGAAGTATTTTGTACTTCAATAATATGTCCGCTATTTCTGATACAAAATCCGATTATGAAATCCTGATGAAAATGGGGTATACCAATCGGCGAATTAAGAAAATAATCAAAAAACAGGTACTAACTTTTTACAGCATACCATTTATCCTTGGAATGTCAGACTGTATTTTTGCAACGATTGTATATAAAACAGGGTTAATGCAAAACCTGCTCGGAAACACATTGATTCAATATGTGCCAGTTATCCTCTCCATAGCATTGACAGCGCTTATATATTTGATATACTATTTTCTTACGGTTCGTACCTGCTGCAAAGCAGTATGCAAGCAATAATGTTTTGGCTATGCTATGAATGGCGTTTTCATTGCAAGGTTGATTTGGACTTAAGTGCCATGTAACATAATGGACAATTCTACTTTAAGAACTGCCTGGAAATTGTTTTAGGAACCGCAAACGCTCAAAAGGAGGACAAGTTTGAAAGTTCCTTATGAATGCTTTCTCAATTTTGAGAGGGCATTCAAAATTGAGAAAGACGAGGGATATAAATGAAAAATACGGCATTAAAACTGGTATTTTGGCTAAACTATAGTTTGATTATCTTCTATATGAGCTGGCACGCAACTCTGGGACAAACGGTTATAGAAAACACCATCCCATTGTTTATATCTTCACTAATGCTAATCGACATTACATTTATCAGTTCCTGTAACATAAGAGAAAACAAAGTTGTTTCTCTATTCTGCGGACTATTGGCTTTAGATAGCTGGTATCTTCTTCTGTCTTGTGAAGAAAATAGGATAGAGAGCTTTATTTTTACGGCATTAAGTCCTATTATATGGTATGTGTCTATCCGCTTTATCCTTATGTTTTTGTTCCAAGGAAGCGGCTATAAATTCCGAAAGACAACTAATGTGGTAATGTTTTTAAGCTGTATCAGTTCTCTTGCAGGCATTAACATATCAGGCAGAATGTTTGCTTTTTTATATGGAATACAATTTTTAATAAGTTGGCTATGTTTTATATTTATTCTGATCTACCATCAGAAGCGGATTGCCTTCGTCATAAAAAGCGAATGGAAAAGCATCCTGTTTTCCATTATTATCATTACTGCTGCTTTCCTTGTGTATTACTTTGCAACAATAAATATACAAAATCATATCTCTAATTTTGGAATATACCTGCCTATGCTTTTGTTTTTTGTAAGCGTCCACGGTATCGTGCTGAAAGGACACAATACTTATCCACTTTCTACTGTATTTAACAAAAAGCAATCAGCATTTATGATCTGCTTGTCGATTATTTCACTTGGACTAATCATTTTGTTTACAGGCAGCAGTTATGAGGGATTCTTTATTGCAGTAAATGAATTATTCGCTTTTATCTACATCTGCAATATCGTATTATGGCTGAGTTTAAAACAGGGTAAAAGCAGAATTATCAAGGAAAGTAAATACCACTCCGCTTTACGGCAGTTGCAGCAAGAGGAACGGTTAAAAACAGATTTTGCAAATTTTCTTCATGACGATGTACTTCAGGACCTTCTCTCCATTAAAAATATGATGGCGAAAGCTCATCGTTCAGATGTACAGGACATTATTATTGAAACTCTTGATAATTTGAACACGCATATCCGTAAGCAAATGCAGGACTACCATCCTGTTATTTTGAAAAACTTAACTGCCAGAGAAAATTATCAAAATGTGATTGAAGCTGTTTCGCAGTCTTTCCCACAGCGGAATATTGTGGTATCTTTTGATTGTTCCGATGCCCTGTTTTTAGTTGAACCATATAATGTGCTGATATATCGGCTGCTAAAGGAACTTCTCACAAATGTTTTTAAGCATTCAGAAGGTAATCGGGCCTGGGTGATGCTCACACAGGAAAATAGCATAATTGAGCTATGTGTCAGCGATGATGGAAACGCCAGTCCAGACAGCTTGCTTGCAATGGACCAATCAAAGCATAAAGGCATTGCCTCGATTACCGAGCAGGTACATAATATGGATGGGTGTGTGGCTGTTTCAGATAACCCGCCACACGGCATTTGCATACAAATCACATTACCAATGAAAGGGGATGTTTCTTATCAATATTTTATTAATTGATGACCATACACTTTTTGCAAAAAGTCTTTCTGTTGCTTTAGATGAATATAGTGAAATTGAGCATTTCTATTCAACACAGGATATTCAGGGCATAGAGAAAATGGTTTTTGACAAACACATAGATATTATTTTAATGGATATTAACCTTAGCAATTTAAGCGATGCAGATGGCATAGAAATAGCGTCAAACCTTTTGAAATCATGTCCGGTTGTGAAAATAATTGTCCTTACAGGATACGACTTGCCTGTTTATAGACACGGAGCAAAGAAAATCGGTATCAGCGGCTTTCTTAATAAAAATATCAGTCCCGATGACCTGATTTCTTCGTTAATCCGTGTTTCCCGTGGAAGTACTTGCTTTCCATCGGAAAGCAGCGAGATAATGATTGAAGATTTAACAAGCATGGAAAAGAAGATATTACAGCTTATCAGCAGCGGTAAAAAAAGAAAATGTGTCGCTGCTGAACTATATATAAGCGAGAGGACACTCTCTAACCACTTGCAGCATATCTTTGAAAAGTTAGGTGTTTCCTCTGTTATAGAAGCTGTAACAAAAGCCATTCAACTTGGCTACATACCACCAATATGCTGACCGAAGTTATATTCACTGCTATTGTTGTCAATTACTCAAAAAGACACCGCCTATGCGGTGCCTTTTCTAACTATATATACTGTATCTGTGTTCTGATTGGAAAGGAATCTACATACATCTTTGCTGCCTGCGGAATCGCCACCTGTTTCAAGTTGGGGCAATTAAAGATTGCTTCTGGCTCAATGGTCTTTAACGTTGGTGGAAAGACAATCTTTTCCAGTCTGCTGCATCCACTGAATGCGCCTCTTTGAAGCGTTGTCACACCACCTGGAACCGCCAGATTTACAAGTGCGCTGCAGTCACGGAATGTACCAGACTCTATAGTATGTACTGTAGTTGGTATTGTAATCTGCTCTAAAGAAATGCAGCCGTCAAAGGCATATGCCCCTAGCTTTGTCAGGCTTCCTGGAAGCTGTATGGTACTTAACAGTGAACAACGGCTGAATGCACCTTCCCCAATTTCTGTTACACTGTCAGGAATATCAATCTCTGCTAAGTTTAAACAAGATGCAAAAGTATAGTCACTAATACTTGTTAAATCCTGCGGCAGACGGACTTTTGCCAGGCTCCGGCAATCATAAAAGGCACCTTTCCCCATTTTAATACCATCTTCCAGATAGACTTCTGTAATCTTCTGGCAATTCTTGAATGCGTTATTGCCAATCACTACTCCACCTGGTAAATAGGATAGTTTGTTTAAATCCGTACAACTTTGGAAAGCCGCTGTGCCAATTGATTTTAAAGTCTTTGGAAACACTACCGAAGACAAATTATGGCAATATTCAAAGGCCGCCTCCCCAATCGTCTCTGTTTTTTCTAATACCAATTTGCTCAAATCATTCGCTTCTTTATATGACGCATATGGTATTGTAACATCTGTTATAGTCATTGTTCCACCTCCCTGTTGCCATTATAAAGTATCTAACAAAGAAAAACAACCCATAGAAAACGCTATGTTCCTATTAGTGATGGAACAGACGAAGCCCTGTAAAACACATAACAATATTATGCTTATTGCAGGCTTCAATCACCTCACCGTCGCGGATAGAACCGCCTGGCTGTGCAATATACTGCACTCCGCTGCGAAATGCCCTCTCTACATTATCGTTAAATGGGAAAAAGGCATCCGAACCAAGCGTGACACCGGTTGCTTTGGAAAGCCATTCTTTTTTTGCTTCCTTTGTAAATACAGGCGGTTTTTCTGTAAATGCCTTCTCCCATTCACCATCAGCCAAAATATCCATATAATCTTCCCCGATATATAAATCAATAGCATTATCCCGGTCAGCACGTTTCATTTCTGTTTTAAAAGGAAGGTTTAAAACTTCAGGGGACTGACGAAGCAGCCAGTTATCCGCCTTATTTCCCGCCAATCTGGTACAGTGGATTCTGGACTGCTGTCCGGCGCCAATTCCAATTGCCTGGCCGCCCTTTACATAGCAGACTGAATTGGACTGTGTATATTTTAAGGTAATCATTGAAATTGCCATATCAATTTTAGCAGAATCTGGAATTTCTTTATTTTCTGTTACAACATTACTAAAGAAATCATCATCAATATTTAACTCATTCCGTCCCTGTTCAAATGTGATGCCATAAACTTCTTTTCGCTCAATTGGATTTGGCACATAATTTTCATCAATCTGAATAACCGCATAATTCCCTTTTTTCTTCTCTTTCAGTATTTCTAACGCTTCCGGTTCATAGCCTGGAGCAATGATTCCATCAGAAAATTCCCGTTTGATTACGTTGGCAGCAGATACATCACAAACATCAGAAAGTGCGATAAAGTCACCATATGAAGACATCCGGTCAGCCCCTCTTGCCCTGGAATATGCGCAGGCAAGTGGAGAAAGTTCCCCTAAATCGTCCACCCAGTAAATTTTTGCCTCTACTTCACTAAGCGGAAGCCCGACTGCCGCACCTGCCGGAGAAACATGCTTAAAGGAAGCTGCCGCCGGAAGGTTTGTTGCTTTTTTCAGTTCCTTTACTAGCTGCCAGCCATTGAACGCATCCAGAAAATTTATATATCCCGGCTTTCCATTTAAAACCTGGATTGGTAGCTCAGAACCATCTCCCATAAAAATTTTAGATGGTTTCTGGTTTGGGTTACACCCATATTTTAATTCTAATTCCTTCATACTATACACCTCTTTCTATTTGTTTTTATTTACAATTGATGACTGATATTTGCCTGTTGCTATATCAATATAGCGTACAAATAAAGACACCTTATTTTCCTCATTTAAACTATTCCAAATCATATTGGTAAATGCCTCCATGTCGTCAGGAATCTCCACTAATTCCGGTTCTCCTTCAAAACTTGGAAGTGGATTGCCATCTCCCATATAGGTATGGATAAAATGGCCTTCCCCATTGATTGGATTTGTATAACTAAAGGTATAGCGGTTGCACTGCGAAGGATTGCCATTGTTGCTTTTTAAAATAGACATCGCATAATTATACTGATCTTTTTCAATATGCAGAATGCCAGAAATCCTTGGCGTGTAATTTGGAGCATCCGGCTCAAACTCCCTGGTGCGAAGCGCCTGCTCAAATGTCTGCTGCTGATCCATTTTCTCATAAATCGTATCAGTCTGGTCACCATTTGTTACAATTGTCTTATTTCCAAGTACACGGACAGGTGCATAAATAATCAGGCTAGGATCTCTTAACTTGCCTGGGTCAAAAGCTTCTGTACGGATTCCTTCCCCTTCCTCCACAAAAACACGGTTTCTGCTGTTCTCACTTCTTCCCATAATAAAATATGCGGTCACTGCATATTTTCCATTTTGGGATTTTCCAATGATAATTCCCCTTCCTGGATATGAATTTTTCTGCAATTCTTCTTCCAATGATATTTTCTGCATATCGTATCCTCCTTTTTTAATAGGTGTCTTTGATCTATATTGTAATGTACACTACAATTATTTCCTGTTCCAAAAAAGCCGGCCATCTGAACAATCCAAAAAGGACTGCCCAGGCGGTCGGCTTTTTCTTTCTATACTCCCTGTGAGTTTTCTCACCAGATATATCTAATCCAATATATATCCTTATCCGCCAGTCGTATAGATTCTTTTCCATAGAAGTAATAAAATACCTCTACATTCTTTTTTTGTTCAAAACTTAATTTTCATTATCTAGGTGTCGTACTTGGCCTTGGTGTTGCTGTCGGCCTTGGTGTTGCTGTCGGCCTTGGTGTTGCTGTCGGCCTTGGTGTTGGTACCGGTGTTGGAGTATTGCCTGTAACCGTTACATTGCAGGAAGCCACATACCGTCCCTCTTCTGTTGTAGCATACACAACCGTCAAACCAGCAGCTACTCCTGTCACCATGCCCGTATTTGTCACCCTTGCGATAAAAGGATTTGTACTGTTCCAGGAAACATTCCGGTTTGTTGCATTTAGCGGCAAAACATTTGCCGACAGATATCTGGAAGCTGTCAAGTCCAGTATCAAGCTTGTTTCCATCAGTTCTACACCGGTAACTGGTATATCCGGCAGCGGAGTTATCGTTGGGCTTACGGACGCTGTTGGCTGCTGTGTTGGAGTCTGTGTTGGAGTCTGTGTAGGCTCTGGCGTATCGTCTGGTTCATATGGATCATCCGGATCATCTGGTTCATCCGGTCCATCCCCATAAACAAGCACATCGCACTTATATGTTTTTCCATTTCCACCGTTGAGTATTGCACGTATAATTGTCCTTCCTGCTTTTCTTGCAGTAACCTTTCCTTTACTGGAAACCGTTGCAATGCTCTCATCATCACTGCTCCAGAAAACCTCATCACTGGAAGAAACACCATTCATTTTCAGCGTCTTAGAGTTGCCTGCATCCAGTGTCATCGCTGTCTTACTGATATACTGTTTTGGCACAGTAACAGTACAGGTATATGTCTTTTTGCTTGCCTTTGCCTTGATTTTAGCCGTACCTGCCTTTTTTGCAGTTACATCCCCAACGGAATTTACCGTAGCCACTGATTTGTTGCTGCTAGACCACTTTATCTTCGCTGTGTTATTTTTCAAAATAAGACTTCCCACCTGTCCAAGTGTAAGCGTCATTTTCGTCTTATTCAGTTTTATTTTTGGCTTTGCCTGCGAAGCAGTCGATATATTCACCAACAGGGCAAGAACAATCACCAGAGACACCAGTTTCAGATACTTTTTTCTTTTCATAATAGATGCACTCCCCTCATCAAAAACATAATCTGTAATAATTATACATTTTTTGATAAAAAATGTAAAGGAGATAATCAAAAATTGTGATAAGATAATTTTTGACATCTTCCTTATAGCACGCCTATAAGGCAACCCCTTTAATTCATGGGCTCCCCTAAAAATTTTCTGTAAACACAAATCATTCTAAAATTTTTATCCAACTTATCAAAAACCCAGTCTTCCGGCATCCAATGGCATAACTTAGTATATTTTTGCTTTCAAAATTAGTAAAAATTTACCAAACTAGATTAATAGTCCTTTTCTCGCAATCGATCCATTTCTTTTGTAACATCTTCACAATTCACATGAGTGTAAACGTTCATAGTCATGTTGATATTAGAATGCCCCATAATATACTGCAAAATTTTAGGATTCATCCCACTCCTTGCCATCTTAGAACAAAATGTATGCCTGCAGACATGTGGCGTAATTTTTGGCAATAAATCCTCATGAGTATCATTATACCTGTTGCAAATATGCCTAAAGTAGTGTTCCCACTTGTGGGCATCCACCGGAACGCCTGATTTTGACAAAAACAGAAACCCCTGCCTTCCGTCAATAACAGGCTCATCCTCAAATTTTTCCCGATTCTCAATAATCCGCCTAAAGCTGTCAGATACTTCTGTTGTCATCGGAATATATCGAATACCACTGCTTGTTTTTGTTTCACTAATTGCAAAAGCTGCTAATTTGTCACTTCTATTCCCATTTTCCTGGAAAGTTGCCTTTCTACTATACTTTAGCAGCTGATGGTCAACCCTGATTCTTTTGTTTTCGAAATCAATATCTGAAATAGTCAGTCCGGCTAATTCAGAAATACGTAAACCTGTGTTAAGAAGAACATAAATAGCATCGTAATGCTTTCTATAATATGTATTACCTGCTATAAATTCCAAAAATTTTCTTTCCTGCTCTTCAGTGAGGTTCTTTGCTCTGAACACTGTCATTCTTAATTAATGTAACCATTGAGAAATCAAAAGGATTTTTTCTAATCAGGTCATCATTCACAGCCATCTGAAAAGCCGGTTTTACAATACCCCGTATTGCATGTATTGTACCATAACTTTTACCTTCTTCCTGTAATTTAACAAACCAGCCTTTTGCATCTGACAACTTTATTTTATCGATGCACTTTAACCCGAACGGATCCTTTTCCAATAATTTAATGACGTAATCATATGACTCTTTAGTGGTAATCCTCACTCCGTTTTTCTGCTGTACATACTTCTTTACCAAAGACAGGATAGTCATTTTGCCAGCACCTGGAATGATACCATCTCCAAGGTCTTTCTGCAACTGTTTGATTTTCTCCCGCAGTGATACACAGTCATGCTTTCCCTGTGGAACTTTATCAGTTTTTTCAAGTTTCCAGCTGTAAATGAATTTCTGTTTTCCATCCGGTCCTACATAAGTATATGTATATCTGCCATCCTTACGCTGGGATTCGCCATTACGTAAAATACGCTTTTTATTGTCACGCCTTTTTACACTCATTGCCATAGGCTCCTCTCTACACAAAAAAGAGCCTCCGTGTGATAACAACACACCGGAAGCTCAAAGTCCAGCACTTGGCCAATACTCAAATAGCACCTATTTCGTTTAGAAAATTCTCAAAACGCTCACGTTTTATCAATACCTTATTTCCATTCCACACAGCAAATTCCCTATCAGAGTAATCTTCCACCAGCCTCCTTAGCTTCTTTTCGCCAATATTAAAATATTGAGAAGCCTCACCAATTGTCAAATTGAATTTCTCCCATATCGGGATTTTACGCTCCACTGCATCACTTTTAACCAGATTCTCCATAATTTTACCTCCTTAATTAATATGCCCTGAAGCCATTGCTGCAAGATACTTAACAGTTCCTCTAAAGAACAATGTGTAAAATAATGAATTAAAGTCCACAACTTGTCCCCAAAACATAAACTTACTTAGACCAGTAAACAATAACGCCAGGTCTGCCTGATTTGCTGCACTTTTCAGCAATCACATAAGAGACCTTGACAACTGAAGCAACATTCCTTGAATCGTTTCTAAACCAGTACAGTATCTTTCCTGCACGTTCTATAGCATCACTTGAAGAAAATTCACGTAGCATTTCACCACCGACTTCATCCAGCTCTGCAGGGCTTCTTTTTATCTTCCTATCTGGGAACTCCATCTGGATTTTCCAATACCTCCGGGGAAAAGAACATCTTGGCACAAACTCAAAACGTATATCATTATCTGCCTTGTCAAGCTGTACCTGTAAAAGCTATAATATATATGATTTCATTAAAACCTGTAAAATATTTCAGCGAAGTAAAATTATGGAGCAATATATAATTAATCAATTTAATACTTTTTTTGAGTTGCATCCAAATTGTAGGAAAATTTGTGATCAAATTTATTGGTCATGTTATCCAATTATTATTGATGAAAGTTTAAATAAAGATAAAATATCACTGCTAATATCAAATGGCTTAATTAAATATAATCATGAATCTTTGCTTGTTCCGTTTCACGATATATACAAATTATATTACCAAAAACATTTTAAACCATATGAGATTAAAGAACTGATTTTTCAGGAAGGTAGTCCAGAAGCATTGCAATATAGTCTTAATTATGAAGTTAAAAAAAACATATTAAGTGATGCTGCTTCAGAAGTTTTTCGATTATTAGAGCAAAATAAATTTTATTCTGTAATTTATATTTTACAAGATTTATTTGAGCAAAGTGCTGAAAATATTTTACGCAACAAATTTGATACAGTAACATATTACAGATTATTTCATGCATATGCTTTAGCTGCTAAGCATCAAAGTACTGGAAAAACAGGTTTTCAGATTTTTACAGATTTGTACAATGAAATTTCAGAAATTGATACATTGGAAATGTTGCCAATAGTTTTAGAAACTTCTTGGGAATTAGCAATTAACTATTACGAACGTTTAGAGTATAAAGAAGTATCCTGTAAAATAAAAAAGAAAGAACACTATACCAACAATTGTTCTTTCTTTTAAACATTAATAACTACCAATACAGAATAACACGAATACATTTGATTAATTCATGCTACGTTTATTTACAGCTTTTTGCACTGCCTATCAATACTTCTTTGCCTTTGAAAGCAAATCCATATTTGCGGATATAATCCTTTCGAATCCCGTCTGCCAATAAATCAACATCATATCGCTTATCTTCGATCTGTTTTAAGGCTGATTGTACTGTCTCTTCTAAAGATGATTCTCTATTTGGCTTGTGTACTTTAAATTCTATAATGACAGCATCCTGTGTTTTATCGAATGGCTTAAGCATAATATCATACCGCCCAAAACCACTCTCCCGATTGGAAATGATATGATAACGATCCGATAAATCGACTATCATCCCCAGCACAAACCCATGGTAGAAACGTTCTGGAGCATCTTTTGATGAAGCATTTTTGGCAACATCAAAACTGCTAAATGACTGTAATGCCACTTCATTCATGTATTCATTCATAGCATCTAAATCCCCTAATAACAGCGCCTTAATAAAGTCATTATATTCAGATAAACATCCCTCAAACCATCCCCTTATCATACTTTTAAACATCATCTTAACTTCCATATTCGTAATCTTTAGTTCATATTCCTCTTCTCCCATGTCCGGGTCCATCCGGTAATTCTCCACCTTCAAATACCCACTTGCAAGCAATAAGCTCCAGATGGCCACTTCACTACTGTCAAACCGGTTAAACACAATCTGTTCATCTATTTCTGTATGAAGCACTCCCCCCGTTAACAAATCCTCCATCACCATTTTTACATTTCTGCTTCCCTCACGGATTAACTTCCCGGCAAGGCTGTTGCTGCTGGTGTTTGCCCAGTAAGCAGAAAACTTCTTTGCCTTAAGAAAATTAATTATCGACCATGGATTATAAATGTCTGTCCTGTTTCCAAACGTAAAGCCATCATACCAGTTCTTAATGTTCCCTTCCATTTCAGATATCCCAAACTCAGTCAAAGCATCAGACACTTCCTCCTGCGTAAAACCAAACGCATCACTGTACTGATTCGAAGTGGTTGTCACCACTGCCAGGTTATTCAGATCCGAAAACATTGATTCTTTACTAACCCTGGTAATGCCGGTCATAACTGCACGTTCTAAATAAGGGTTGGTTTTAAAGGTATTATTAAACAAATCCCTGATAAAACCTGACAATTCATCCCAATAACCATTTACATAAGCTTCCTGTAGTGGAGTATCATATTCATCCAATAAAACTATAACTTTTTTGCCATAATAACAACTCAAGTAATAACATAACTGGTGCAAAGTTAAAGCAGCAGCACTATCACTCATATTTTTTCCAACCAATTTAAAGTCTTCCTGCTCACTTTTGTCCAGCAGACCAGATTCCATAAGATACTTGTGCATTCCATATACATTTTTCAGTACCTGAAAAATTTGTTCTTTCGCACCCTCATAAGTAGTAGCTTTCACACCTGCAAATGACAGAAAAATTACCGGATAAGTTCCCTGCAGTTTCCGGTACTTTTCCTCTTTCCAGATATTCAAATTTTCAAAAATACTGCCGTTTCCCTTAAACCGGTTACTGAAAAACCGCTCCAACATATTCATATTTAAAGTTTTTCCAAACCGTCTTGGCCGCATTATCAATGTAACAGCATCATCACTTTCCCACCACTCCTTAATAAAATTAGTTTTGTCTACATAAAAATTATTCTTTATAATCAATGACTCAAAATTCTGGACTCCAATAGCTACTGTCCTAGCTTTCTTTTCTTTAGAGTTGCTAAATGCTGCCATTTCTTCCATAGCATTACCTCCTGCCTAAATGGTGGCTAATATCATTATTTATTCTTGCGTATGCAACGAGCCAAGTGGACATGCTTGCATGCCCATTTGGCGACTGCGTGCGGGTCAAATACCCCGCCCCTTGGGGCGAACTTGCTAAAAAGAAGCTAGGTCATGCCCCGTAGCTTGCTGCGGGGTATTTGACTGCTTCACCTAAAAACACCCATTCTTATTGTACAATTCCCATTCCAAACGGAATTTACATCAAAGCCCATGCCAGAGTCTGTGTTACCTATTAATACTTTTTTCCCCTCAAAAGCGAAACCATACTTTCTAATTCTATTTGGTGAAATACCTCTTTCTGTCAAAGCAGTTTCATACTGTTTTTCTTCTATCTGCTTTAATGCAGAAAATACTGCCTCTTCTAAACTCTCTCTGCTGGTTTTTACTTTGAATTCTAAAATATAAGCATTATCCTCTTTTTTCACCGGCTCTAACATAACATCATACTGGCCATGACCGCTTTCCCTGTTAGAAGTCACTATATACCTGTCTTCTAAATCCACAAGAAGCCCTAATACAAACCCATGGTAGGATTTTTCTGGTTCCCCTGAACAAGATTTTCCCGTATCAAAGAAACTAAATGTCTTGGCTGCTATAATGTTCATATATTTATTCATAGCATTTAAATCGTCGGACAAAAGCGCCTCTATAAACTCACTATATTGAATTTTTACAGGCTTAAACCAGCTTCTGACCATTCTTTCAAACGTATCCAATACCCGTTTACCCAAGCCTCTTGCATTGGAGTATCATATTCATCCAAGAGAATAATTACTTTCTTGCCATAATAACGTGACATGTAATCAGATAAATGGTGTAGTGACAGCACAGCCTCCGTTTTTCCCATGTTACACTGTACCCTTTCAAAAAAATCAAATTCTCCATCTTCTAACAAGCCGCTTCTTTTTAAAAAAGCATAATGATTATATAAATCTGATAACAACTGACAGATTTGGTTATATGCATCCTGAAAATTACTTTCTTTTACGCTCGCCAAAGAAAGGCTAATTACTGGGTAAGTTCCCTGCAATTTTCTATAGTCTTCATCTTTCCAAATTGACAGGTTTTCAAACAAATCATCCCTGCCCTTATACACAACAGAAAAAAATTTTTCTATCATACTCATAGTAAGCGTTTTTCCAAAACGCCTTGGCGGGTAATCAAAGTTACATCATTATTATTTTCCCACCACTCCTTTATAAAATCTGTTTTATCTACATAAAAAAGATTTCTCTTTCTTATTTTTTCAAAATCCTGGATGCCAATCCCTATGCTCTGCTTCATGGCACGCCTCCTATTTTACTTCTAGTGTTACCACAGCACCGTATTACTGTTATGTATATATGCATAAGTACTTACAAATTTCAAAGCTCATTAATCCCATTTTTGATTGCCCATATCCATAACTAATAAAATTTAGTGTATAGTTATTTAATCACGCACCTTCACATCTTTCCATTCCAGCACCTCGCCTTTAAACAGCAGCCAAGTATAATCATCAAAATCAACCCCATGTGTGTTTTTCAACACTGGCAAAACATCCCATTTGTCAATGCCAAATGCTTTCTTCATGTCATCGTCAAATCTCTCTGGACAAATCACTCTTTCTGCTAAACATGACCGTACATCCCGTGCTGTCTTAAGAAGCCAAATGGGTTCTCCCATATCTTCTCGCTATAATCTTCATTTAAAACTAAGGCGCCATTTTCCATTATAATATGGCCTGCAACCCTATCGCGCCGCATTACTTCAAAATCTAATGTCGTAAGATCTTCCATTGTCTGCCCCACAATTTTACAAAATAATATTTAATAATTTCATAAGCCGCAAAACAACACTGGTAACATTCTATCAGATTTAGTATAAATTTACAAATAAGTTTGACAAATTTGCTAAAATGGAAAATAAAAACAAAGGAGAAAAATAATGAACCAAGTAGAAACAGTTTTAAACCATTATTTGAAATTTTGTGAGCAGCAAAAAAGACTGGACGCTAAAACACTCAAAGCCTACCGAATTGACCTGAACCAATTTCTAGGGTAAATAACGGTACAAAGCATTGAAGAAATCCTCCCAGACACCTTAGAAAAATTTATAGTACCCCTACACCAAAGCTATATGCCTAAAACTGCCAAAAGAAAAATAGCCTCAGTAAAGGCCTTCTTCCACTATCTGGAATATAAAGACTACATTGAAGTAAACCCATTTAACAAAATTCACATAAAATTTCGAGAGCCTGTAATTTTGCCTAAAACGATACCGCTGCACACTGTCGAAACCCTCCTTGGTACAATGTACGAACAGCATAAAACAGCCAATACTGCATACCAGAAACGAAATTCCTTGCGTGATATTGCGGTTATTGAACTTCTGTTTGCAACTGGTATGCGAATCTCTGAACTCTGCTCCCTAAAACCAGAAAATGTTGACCTGGAAAGCAAAAGTATCCTAATCTATGGAAAAGGTTCAAAAGAAAGATACAAATTGGCAATCAAGATGTCTGCAATCTTCTAAATGAATATTTTAAAGAATACCAAAACGAGATACTAAACTGCAATCGCTTCTTCGTAAAACAGGATGGGACTCCATTTTCTGACCAGTCAATACGCAGGATGATTAAAAAATATTCTTCACTTGCTTCCATCAATTTACACATAACACCACATATGTTCCGTCACACATTTGCCACTTGCCTTTTGGAAGCAGATGTGGATATCCGTTACATTCAGGAGATGCTGGGGCACAGTTCTATTAACATTACCGAAATCTATACGCATGTCGCAATGTCAAAACAAATGGACATTCTCTCTACAAAGCACCCAAGAAAAAACTTTCATAAAACTTGTCAATAATCTCCATATTTGTTTTTACTATACTGTTACCATTTAGTATATTTATTTGCCTAAAATCAGCAGAGGTAAATAAATCAACAACATCCTTTATACACACAACCGTATTTTTCGGCTGGCAATCTCTGCCAAAAACGGATAACAATTTCTGCCCATTGCAGTTAAATAAAACACCCAGTCAATATACATTATACAAATAAGTGTTTTTGAACCATCTGACCGATAAGCAGGTAGAATAGAGCCAAGAACATCAGATTGTATTATATTCTGATCAATAGCAGTACTACTGTCACTTTCCCTGATTACACATTTAGAAAAATCTGTCAGCAAACATGTAGTGTCAAGCTGATTGCCAAACCATCCATCACCTGACTGTTTTGCATTCTCCCTACTCAACATAATGACACCGCAATTTATTCTATTTGTATACATCACTTTTCTTTTTCTTATCAACAAATCTGTCTCCCAGCAAAATGCCAACGTCTAAAATGCACTTAGAGTACTTAAATTAGCAGAGCTTCTCTGTAGCCGGTGTAACCGTTTTTCATACCTTACTGGAAGTGTGCAAAACTCTATTTCTGAAAAGGGAAAATAGTCCATAGCTGATTCCAGCATTGATTTACCTGTTGGCTCATACACCAGATCATCAATGCTGTTGCCTAACTCAATAGCTAACAATGCTTGGTTATGATCAAATAGCGGAGCCATGCCAATAATCTCATTTGAATCATTGCTGACCAGAAAACCCCAATTATTGATATGCCTGTCAGTATTTGCAAACACATAATCTACCACAACCATCTTGGCAAAATCACTCAGGCAGGTTGCTCTCACAAAAGAAAGAAAATCTTTTTTCATGTGAGCACACCATTGCTTAATATATTCGGCATCTACCAATGACACATCGTCATCTGAAATGCATTTACAACGACAACAGGCTAACCCTTCAAACTCAACCAGCTCATATCTCACATGTTTTACATTTGAACAATCCAGCAAACACGACACGTCATACTCTGCTTTTGTATTTGCAAAATCATTTGTTCTATCAGATTTATACAAATATAGAGAGTCGATCCGTACCCATGATTTTCTATACATACCAGAGGTTGTAATATCCTGAGCTACTAAATTATGCTGCAGGGATACATTCTCCCCCAACAAACTTACCATATACACAGCCCTGCTTAACCTTTTTTACATCTGCAAATTTTCTTTTATCATTTTCGTGCTTCACCCAATAAGAATCCTTCACTGAAATGCCATCACACAACAAAGATAATCTGCATCGCTCCTCCGAAGTCAATTTCTGCGGGAATGTGATAGAATTCAATATAGCTTTTGCATTATCCCTACTCAACGATAATGTTCTGTCTCCAAAAAATTCCTGTATCTTCCCCATGTACTTTGCAATTAAATTTGGCGGTAAGCCTTTATCTGTTAATGGCAGATAGTCCTTCATACAATATGGCAGTAATTCTGCATTAACCACTTGGAACGTATACATTTCAAAATCAAACTTTAAAACCTCTTTGTCCTTCAACATTAAAGTTTTCATTTACACACCCCTGTTCAATCAATTTCTATGGCTTTACTTCTTTCACATCAGCATAGGATATGCCAAACACCAATTTTTAAAACTTTTCGCACTAAAAGCAGATTTCCATTTTGTGTGTGATAAACTTTGATTGTACATTTTGTACCGCCTCCTGATTATTTGATTTGGCTTGCAACACCACTTCAAATATATATCAGGGGGCTTTAAATGTATATAGGCAACACTACTGCTTATTCTATTCGCCCCAGCACAGCTGGGGGATTAGGTCATTTCATTTAATTTCTTGAATTTATTCGGCTAACCGTATATAATTATAGTGATGGAACTTATAGAAAGTGAGGGTGAATGAAGATGTTAGAGTATATTTCTGCCCCGGAAGCGGCGAAGAAATGGGGCATTTCAGAAAGACGGGTACAAAAGCTATGTGAGGAAAACCGCATACCGGGCGTGGCAAAATTCAGCCGCTTGTGGCTGATACCAAAGGACGCTGAAAAGCCAGTAGATAAAAGGAAACGGGAGGAAAACAGAAAGTGAAAATATTTGTTGTTGAAGATGAAACAGAGATTTGTAAAGAGCTGTCCGTTCTGTTACAGAAATATGGGTATGCTTATGAAAGCAGCACTGATTTCGCACATATTACAGACCATATTTTGAAAGCGGAAGCAGACCTTGTACTGCTGGATATAAACTTGCCATATCAAGACGGTTATACGATATGCCGTGAGATTCGGAAACAGTCGGATATTCCGATTATCGTTCTGACAAGCAGAAATACAGACTTTGACGAATTGATGAGCCTAAATATCGGTGCAGACGATTTTATATCAAAGCCTTATAACGCACAGGTATTGATAGCGCGTATTCAAAAAATATTAAAAAGGACTTATGAAGCACAGGTTAATTCTGTCTTTATTCATAAAGGGCTGACAATCAATCTGCTAAAGGCTACTGCTTCTTATGGGGATAAAGAGGTAGATTTAACAAAAAATGAACTTGGCATACTGCGTTTGCTGGTTGTAAACAAAGGCAATGTGATACCGCGTGACGCGATCATAGATGAATTATGGCAGAGCGACGAATTTATAGACGAAAACACACTCAATGTTAATATTGTGCGATTGCGTAAGAAGTTATCGGAGATCGGTGCGCCCGATTATTTAGAAACAAAACGTGGATTGGGGTACAAAGTATGAAACTGACCGATTATATAATTGACCGCCTTTTTTCTGTTGTAATGTTTTTGGTAGCTGTTATTTTTTCTATGGGGCTTCTTTGGTTAATGGGATTGCGTTATGAATTTATTATTTATATCGAAATAATATTCGGGTTTTCCTTTCTTGCAGCGTTGTTATGGGACTACACAAGAAAAAAGAAATATTACTGCGGATTTATGGCTTTATTTGACGGACTTGACGACAAGACTTTATTAGCAGAGCTTGCAGAAAAGCCGGGATTTCTTGACGGGAAACTGTTATATCAAATTTTACGCCTGTCTAATAAGTACATGAATGATAAGTTGGCAGAAGCGGGGGCTACTAATCAAGAATACCGGGAATATATCGAAATGTGGGTACATGAAATAAAAACGCCGATAACCTCTGCCCATTTAATCATTGAGAATGACAAGAATATTTCTACAATCCGCATAGATGATGAATTGAATAAAATAGACCATTTTGTAGAACAAGCCCTTTTCTATGCGAGAAGTACAACATTGGAAAAAGATTTTAAGATAGAAAAGACAACCTTGAAAACATTGGTACAGGAAGCGTTGAAAAGTTATTCCAAACAGATCATTGAAGCCCACGGCAGACCTATATTTGAGAATTTGGATATTCCAGTATTTGCTGATCGGAAATGGTGTATATTTATTATAGGGCAGATCATAGCTAATTCTGTAAAATATGCAAAAGAAAATCTGATCCTCACTTTTGAGGGGAGTTCTTTTGATAACGGGTGCAGCCTTTCTATCTCTGATAATGGAA
The DNA here is from genome assembly GCA_947651225.1 of uncultured bacterium. Lineage (GTDB taxonomy): Bacteria > Bacillota > Clostridia > Lachnospirales > Lachnospiraceae > Butyribacter. The sequence goes on from CANSYK010000017.1 coordinate 54,648, forward strand.
TTGGTATAACCGAAGCAGATATTCCGAGGATTTTTGATAAAGGGTTTACCGGGGAAAATGGGCGTAAATTTGGAAAATCAACAGGTATTGGGTTATATTTATGCTGGAAATTATGCCGTAAAATGAATATGGAAATATCTGTGGCAAGCAGCCTTGAAAATGGGACAACCGTAAAGATCATGTTCCCCAAAGAAAATCTTTATTCATGACAATAGAAGACTCGCGAAGCGTGGATTCTATTGTTTGACACAGGAATATCCTGCAAAGCGGGATTGTATGAGCAGGCATGAAAAATGTCTGCTTCTTTTCTCCCCGAAACCTTACATTTCGGTAATGTAAATGTAATCTTATTTAATGGCGCATTTTAATTTCTGAATGTACAATATCAAAAAAGGAAAACGAAAGGAGCAAAATTATGAATACCCCGATTTTAGAGGTTTCTGACATTCAAAAATATT